>VBME01000004.1 GCA_005878995.1 Methanobacteriota archaeon
CTGACGACGTTCCTGATCGCGGAACAGCCGTTCGGGTCGACGCGCCTCGCGCAATGGGGGGAAGATTTCCTCGCCGACGGGATCCTGAACCTGCGACAGGTCGAGGTCGGAGAGACGGATGTCCAGCTCCGCCTGCGCTGCATCAAGATGCGCTGGATGAACCACGACCACAACGCGCTCGCGTTGAACCACGACGGCCAGAAGTTCTTCGTCACGCACGTGATTTCGAAAAAGAAATGAGGGGCGGTGGACGGGACCACCGCATCCGTGGTTGGGTCGCCTCACATCGGCGGGGACGCGCCGCCGGGCGGGGGCATGGTCGGCATCCCCGGCGGCATGCCCGGCGGGACCGATGGCGCTGGGATTTCCCCGCGGTTCACACGGGACCATGCGAGGTACGTAGCGGCGGCGAACAGCACCGAGGGAATCGCGGAGAGTATGCCGAGTGCAGTCGCCTGACTCTGGACAGCGAGGAGCGGCCCGGGATCGTACGTTCCGCCGGACGTCGCTTGGGTGAAGGCGGCCGCGAAGAGCGGGCTGATGATCGCGTAGACCGCAATGGCGATGGCCACGTTGGCGGCGTACCCAGCCCACAAGAGAATCTTGCCGATCTTCTGCTGCAACCCGTATGTAAACAAGACGGAAGCGATCCCGGAGATCGCGCTCAGGACGATTACGCCGATGAGCAGGTTGTTGAGTGCGTTCACGAACGCGTTTGCGACGTCTGCCGGAGTTGCACCTGGCACGCTGGCCGCAACAATCGCAGCGAAAAACACGATGCCAAGGACAATCGTGCCGATGACGCCGACGAAGAACAACACGATCGCGAGGACGACATTTCGCGAGTGACCCGCCCCAAAGGCCTTCCGTCCGAGAATCACAAAGATCGCTCCGATCAGCAGAAGGAGCGCTCCGAGGATGCCGATGCCGAACGGAATCCACGAAATGAGCCCCCCGATCAGCAACAGCAGAAGGCCGGTCTTCGTTCGGCCGACCTGTTTCTGCCGGTCCGCCTCCCAGGGCGAGGCGCCGTACCCGTACCCCGGATACGCGGGGTAAGCCGGGGGCGGTGTCGGGGCTCCCCCCGCGGGGGGCATCCCGCCCGCCATCGCGGCCGGACTCCCGCAGTTCGCGCAGAAGGTCCAGCCGGCCTGATTCATGAAGCCACACTTTGGACAGATGTTCGAGGCTGCCAGTTTTGACCCCTCCTTTCCCGGGGATGGGCCGCCCCGCCGAAAAGGCTTTCGGACGGGGGAGGATTTTTCAACCGGGAACGGCCTGGCCGACCCGTGGTCGCACCCGGCTCGATCGACCGATGGGTGTCGTTCGAACTCGGACGGCTCAATGCGGGGCTCGTCGTCGAGAAGAAGAGCCTGGCCCGGCTGCTCGCGGAGCCGGACCCCGCGTGCCGCACGCGGGAAGGGGACGCCCATCCGTTCGACCGGACCGCGCTCGAGCGGCTCGCGTCCGTCCTCAACCGGGACGAGGCCGAGAAGCTCCGGCTGCCCCTCACCTTGATCGTCTCGGGCGATTCGGAGGACAGCGCCTACCTGTCGGACGAGCTCGGGGCGAAGGCGTTGCGGGCGATTGAGAAGTTCGACCGGGCGTTCCCGTTCCGCGATGGCCGGATGGCCCTCCCTCACTCGTTGGCCGTCGACCTCGTGCGCCGCCACGGCGGCGCCCTCCAGCTCGCCTTCGCCTGACTACTTCGGCGGCTGCGGCTTCTCCTTGCGGGAGGCCCAGAAATCATCCGGGACGTCGTCGTACACGGATCCCAGCTTCTCCGCCTCTTCCTTTGCCTTCTGGGCGGCGACGAGCTCGTGGATCCGCTCCTTCCGGAACATCCAGTAGTGGATCCGCCATTCCCGGCCGTCGTAGAGGGTCGTCTCTTCCCGCTCCGTCGTCAGGATGCCGGAGTCCTCGAGCATGTAGAACGCGTCCCGGTCCTCCGGTTCGAGGACGTTGTCGATGATCCGCTCGGAATAGCCGAAGAAGTTGAGGACGTGCTGGGCCATGGCCCGGGCCTCCTCTTCCTTCATCCCGGTCCGGTCGATCGAGTTCTTGATCGCCCGGGTGAGGTCGTCCACCGTCAGCGTGCCGGCGGGGCCGCGATCCGACTTCGTCTTAACGGCCATGGGTCGCCTCGGGGCGGCTCCTATGGGGGGCCGCGGATATTTAAGAGTTCTGCGCCGCCCACCCTCGTTTGATTCTCAACGCGACACCCAGGTCAGGTCCACGTTTCTCAGACCTGATAGCGGATTCCGCCGACGTCCGTCGTCGGCAAAAGGTTAACGCGCGCGGCCCACATGTCCCTACGGGATGGCGCAGGGTGTGGACGTGGAGTGGGTTCGGACCGCTAAGCCCGGGGAGTCGTCGAGGCCCCCGGAGGAACTCGAAGCGGAGCTGCGAGAACTGCGGGATGAGGTCCGGCGGCTGAGGGAGCAGGTGGCTGCGTTGGCCGCCACATCCCCTCGACCGATGCCCGAGGACGCGCGCATCCCGACGTACGTCGCGCGGCTCGACACGTCCCTCGAGGGCGGCGTCCCGAAGGCCGGCGTCATCGCGATCACGGGCCCCGGCGGATCGATGAAGACGTCCCTGGCCCTGTACATCCTGATCAAGAACCGCGCGGCGGGCCGGCGCGGCGTGTACGTCACCGTGGAAGAGAGCCGCGAGTCGATCCTGCGGACGATGCGGCACCATGGCCTCGGGACGGACGGCGAGTTCCTCGTCGACATCGCGCGGCTCCGCGTCGAGCACGAGGGCGCGGAGGAGATCCGCGACTGGCTCCGCGTCCTGCGGGACTTCCTGGTCCGGAGGAATCAGCGGGAGCGGATCGACCTCGTCGTCATTGACACGATGGACGTCCTCGTATCGATGGCGCACCTCCAGGATGTGCGGAACGAGCTGTTCCATTTCTTCCACTTCTTGCGGTCGATGGGCGTGACGACGTACGTCATCGCGAACGTGGACCCGTCGCGGGGCGGCGTCGCGAACGACGTCACGTTCCTCGCGGACGGCGTGTTCGAGCTCCGGTTCAGCGGCGCGGGCGAAGGGAAGGTCCAGCTGCTCTTCCGGTGTGCGAAGATGCGACACACGAACCACTCGCGGGATTACTTCGTGCTCACGTACGACAAAGGCTTCGCCGCGAGACCGTACGAGGCGCCCCGGCCGTCCCGATGGCGCGGGCGCTAGCGTGACTCAGAACGCGCCCTTGATTTTCGCCCGGTCGATCTTGATGCCCGCGGGCGTCGCCATGAGGATGTTCTTGCCCACCACGGCCACGTCGCCGCCGCAATCCCGGACCGCGCTCTTCAGTTCCGCCGTGATCCGCTTGAGCGCGAGGTCGTCGCTCGCGAGGCTCGTGTAGTCGATCATCAGGATGTTCCCGTTGTACACATGGGTCGTCAGGTCGGCGATGTCCTCGTACCGGTAGACTTCCGCGACCTTGACCAGGTGTT
>VBME01000005.1 GCA_005878995.1 Methanobacteriota archaeon
CAGGGCGCGTTCGAGGAAGCCGTCAAGTACGCGAAGGAACGGATTCAGTTCTCGAAGCCGATTGCGGAGCACCAAGCGATCCAATTCATGCTCGCGGACATGGCCACCCGGATCGATGCGGCCCGGACGCTCGTCCATCGCGCCGCTTGGCTCAAGGACCGCGGACAGCCTTTCAAGAAAGAGGCTGCAATGGGGAAGCTGTACGCGAGCGAGATGTCGTCCTTCGTCACGAACAAGGCGGTGCAAATCCACGGCGGCTACGGATACATCTCGGACTACCCGGTCGAACGGATGCTGCGGGATGCGAAGCTGACCGAGATCGGCGAAGGCACGAGCGAGATTCAGCGAATCGTCATCGCGAAAGAACTTTTGCAAGGGTAGACGACGGCCGCACTGTGAAACGAACGTTGCGTCCCGAGAACCTTTAAGGCCCGCGGCTCGTTCGGATGCCGAAATGCCGGAGAGCGAGTATGAAGTCGAGCTGTTCCGGAAGCAAGGGTTCACCCGCCAGACGTGTTCGAAGTGCGGCACGCCGTTCTGGTCGCTTGGACACCACGAAACGTGCGGCGAGGCCCCGTGCCAGGAGTACGACTTCATCGGGGACTCTCCGTTCAAAAAGAAACTGACCTATCGCTCCATGCGCGAGGACTTCCTCTCGTTCCTCGAGCAGAACGGCCACGTCCGAGTGAAGCGCTATCCGATTGTCGCTCGGTGGCGGGACGACGTCTTCTTCGTCCAGGCGAGTGTGTATCCGTTTCAGCCGTGGGTGATCAGCGGCGAGGCGAGCCCGCCTGCGAATCCGCTCGCTATCAGCCAACCGTGTGTGCGGTTCACGGACCTCGATAACGTCGGGAAGACCGGCCAGCACTTCACGATGTTCGAGATGATGGCCCATCATGCGTTCAACTTCCCGAACAAGTTCCTGTACTTCAAGGATCGAACCGTCGAGCTGTGCCACCTGTTCCTGACCGAACGGCTCGGCGCCGATCCGGCGCTCCCGCGATACAAGGAATCGTGGTGGCAGGGCGGAGGAAACAGCGGACCGTGCTTCGAGGTGGTCTTCGGTGGAGCGGAGGCCGCGACCCTCGTCTTCATGGTCAATCGGGAGGTGAACGGCCACCGCGTCCCGATGGAAACGCAGGTCGTCGACACGGGATACGGGCTCGAGCGGCTCACGTGGCTCTCCCAGGCGACGACCTCCGCATACGAGGCCGTCTTCGGCGAAGCCCTCGCGTACCTGAAGCGGGCCACCGGCGCGAAACGGGTGGACGACCGCATCCTCCGAGAATACTCGAGGGTTGCGGCGTTGTTGAAGATCGAAAGCCTCGGGGACATCCGCGCGATCCGGGAGCAGACCGCCGCCCGCGTCGGCATCACCGTCGAGGAACTGATCGCGCAAGTCACGCCCCTCGAGAAGCTCTACACGCTGTGCGACCACGCGCGCGCTCTGATCTTCGTCTTGGGCGACGGGGTCGTCCCCTCGAACAGCCGCGAGGGATACTTCGCCCGCCTCCTGATTCGCCGCGGGCTCCGAGCGCTGAAGGACCTGAACATCACGTACAGCCTCGTCGACACGGTCTCGTTCATGATCGACCAGATGCGAGAGGACTACCCCGAGTTCTTCTTCAACAAGGGCGACATCGTGAAGCTCCTGAAGGTCGAGGAGGCCCGATACAAGGAAACACTCGACAAGGGCCGCGCCACGGTCGCAAAGATCGCAGAAGACCTGACCGCCACCGGAAAGGGGTTCGACGTCGAGACGCTCTTGCAGCTGTACGACAGCCACGGCCTGAACCCCGACGTCGTCCAAGAGTTCACGGACCTTCCGATCGCAGTACCCGACGATTTCTACGCGCAGGTCGCAGCCCGACACGAACGGCCGGCGACGGAACCCGCGAAGCGGTTCCAGGTTTCAAAGGACCTCCCGCCGACGAAGCTCCGCGTGTACGAGGACCGCCGGCGGCGGACGTTCCGCGCGAAAGTCCTCGCGGTGGAAGGCGAGGCCGTCGCGCTGGACCAGACGTTCTTCTATCCGGAAGGCGGCGGCCAAGAGGCGGATCACGGAACCCTGGACGAGTTCGAAGTGTACGACGTGCAACGGGTCGGGCCGACTGTCCTGCACTTCGTCCGCGGCGACGCCGGGCGGCTGCGGGGGAAGCGGGTCGCCTGCACGATCGACGCCCCGCGCCGAGAAGCGCTGATGCGGAACCACACCGCGACCCACATCGTCCTCGGGGCGGCGAGGAAGGCCCTGGGGAATCATGTGTGGCAAGCCGGCGCGCACAAGGCGGCCGACCTCGCGCGGCTCGACATCACGCACTACGACGCCCTGACCGATGCGGAGCTCAGCAAGATCGAGGAACTCGCGAACGACCAGGTTCTCGCGGCTCGGCAGGTGCGTGCGAAGGTCCTGCCCCGCGACCTCGCGGAACGAAAGTTCGGGTTCCGGCTGTACCAAGGTGGCTCCGTCCCGGGCGGCGAACTGCGTGTCGTGGAGATCCCGAAGTGGGACGCGGAGGCGTGCGGAGGCACCCATGTCGCCCGGACGAGCGATGTCGCCCTGATCAAGATCCTCCGGTCCACGCGGATCCAGGACGGCGTCGTGCGCCTCGAGTACGCCGCGGGCAAACCCGCGTTCGACGCGGTGCGGAAGCAGTCCGAAGAGGTGCGCCGCGCCTCGGACATCCTCGGGGTCCCCGCGGACCAACTCGTGCCGACGACGGAACGGATCGTGTCGGAGTGGAAGGAGCTCCGAAAGCTCTCCGAACGCGCGACCGACGAGCAGGCATCGGCGAACGCCCGGCAGAAGATCGAATCCGCGAAGGGCACCTGGCCGATCCCAAAAGGGGAAGTGCCGCAAGGTGTGCGATTCATGATGTCGATGTCGAAGGCGACCGCCTCGGAGTCCCGGGCGACCGGCATCTACTGGGCCGCGACGCCGAGCGACGTGAAACTCGTGCTCACCCGAGGGACGCAAGTCCCGATCGACGCGGCGGAACTCGTGCGGGCCGTCGCGCCTCAGTTCCGCGGGAAAGGTGGCGGGAAGCCGGATTTCGCGGAGGCCAGTTTTCCGAACCTCGAGATGGCGCGCGGCGCAGCCTCCAAGCTCGAGGAACTCATCCGCGAGAAGCTCGGGATCGAGAGCGGATGACATGGATTTCCGGGCCTGGCGTCGCCGTATTCGGGAGTACGACGAAATCACGAACGTCGGGCCGATCGTCCGCCGCTATTTCGTGATCGGCGCGTTTGACGGCGCCCTTACGGTCCTGGGCATCATCATTGGGGCGGTCGGCGCCGGGGCGACGCAGGCGCACAAGCCCTTGATCTTGTCGGCCGCCGTCGGCGCCGCCGTCGCCCTCGCGGTGAGTAGCGCCGTGGGCGCGTACGAGGCGGAGCGGGTCGAAAAGAAGCTCGACATCACCACAATCGAACGGGCCTTGCTCGCCCGGCTCAGCGAGGAACACAAGGAAGCGTTTCAGTTCGCGGCGATCGTCAGCGCGGCCGTCCACGGGGTGGCGCCCCTGATTGCAGCGCTCCTTCCGCTCGTCCCGTTCTTCTTCCTCGAGGTGGGCACCGCGACGATCGTGGCGATCGTCGTCGCCCTCGTCTTCCTCTTCGTCATCGGCGCGTACCTCGGGAATCTCGTACGCGAGCGCGTCGTCGGGACGGGCCTCCGCTTCGTCGCGGCAGGGCTTGGGACCGCCGTCGTCCTCTGGCTAATGGGCACCCGGGTCGGCTGACCCCCGCACCTTTTAATACGCGGGAAGAATGGCTCGCGGGATGATGTCGGCGGAGGCGGAAATCGAGTCGATCCGCGCCGCCGTCGCGAAACACTTCTCGGTCTACGGAGTCGTCGTGACGCCGATGGCCCTCACGTTTCAAGTGGCCGCGCCGCCGACCGGACTCGACGCGCCGTTCGAAGCCCTCCGCCAAGATCTCGTCCCGAGGGACTACA
>VBME01000025.1 GCA_005878995.1 Methanobacteriota archaeon
CATGTTCGTGTTGAAGACGAGCTCGCCGAAGACCTTCCTCCGCGCCCCAAAAAACGCCCCCCGGACGGCCGTTCCGTCCTCGAGGACGAGGGAGCCACTCATCCGCTAGACCCCCACCCCATTTTCGATTCGCCATATGAGCGTTTCTCTCGAACGGAGAACGATTACGCCGACCGCTAGTGAGTGCGCGGGAGATCCAGGTGGTTCAACCGCTCCACCATTTTGTCCCAGTGACTCCCTTGCCAATAGACGCGCCTGCAAGAGGGACAGCGCCAGAACTCGTGGTGGCGAGACCGGACCCCCTCTGGGACGAAGCTTTTCACGTCGTCGGCCGGGACGGGGCTGAGGATTTCATTGCAGAGGGAGCAGCGGGAGAGCGGGTCCACGAGGCGTAACCGGAGGACGGCGGCCACCTCCCGAATTTGCTCCTCAAGGTCGTCACTGCGGACTTGGACCGAGCCGGACACCCGCGCAGCGAGCTCCTTGTCGCGCGTGAGCAGGATCCGACCTTCCCGGCGCGCGCAGTCGACGAGCTCGCGGTCAGGCCCGGGTGGGGGATATGCCGTGTCGTACCCCATGAAGCGGAGCCACCGCGCAAGGCTGCCGAGCATGTGGTCGCACAGGAGCTTCACCGCATCACCGAGTACTCCAACAGGACCCCATCCCCGAGGCGCCTTGTCCGATCGAGTCGCAACCGAGTCGAGTCCGCCACCGACGTAACCCCTTCCCCTCCCGCGAGCGTAGGCGCGGACCGTCCTCCGAGGATCTGGCTGCTCACGAAGACCTTCAGTTCGTCCGCGAGGCCTTGCCGGAGAAACGACCAGATCACGGTGCTCCCGCCCTCAACAAGGACGGTGCGAACCCCGCGTTTCGCCAAGTGATCGAGGAGGCGACCGAGGTCCACCTTGTCGTCGCCGAGTCTCAGGACCTCAGCATGAGGGAACACTCGCTCGCATGCAACGGAGGTCACGACCAGCGTGGGCACCGTGCCATCGAGGACGTGGGCCTCCGCCGGGGTCTTCCCATCGGAATCGAGGACGACCCGGAGGGGGTTCCGACCCCGCGCGTATTCCGGTTTGACCGTGAGCTTTGGATCGTCGGCCAAGACGGTCCCGATTCCGACGAGGATCGCATCCGCTTTGGCCCGGAGTCGATGCACGCGGCGGCTATCTTCCTCGTTGCTCAGACGAACCGCACGACCGCCCGGAAGCGCGATCTTCCCGTCCACGCTCATCGCGGCGTTGACGATCACACGCGGTCTCACACCGCTGCCAAAGGTCGGAGCGAATAACAACTTTGCGGGCAACCTGCAAGTTTCATCTAGGGAGGAGGCGTGCGAGACACGGGACTTCCATGAGAGCCCATCTAGTCCATGACGAGGAGATGCGCTTCCGCGCCCAGGCGAATGGCACTCCGGAAATCTTGTTCGATGCCGGTGAGCCGGCGTCCCGCCGCGGGCCGAGCCCCATGCAAGCGACGCTGTTGGCGACGATGGCGTGCACGGCGTCCGATGTCGTCTTGATTCTGCGGAAGGAACGGGTCCCCTTCACCGCGCTCGAAATCGAAGCGGACGCGGAGAGGGCGAAAGAAGACCCGAGGGTCTTTACGAAGATCCGTCTGCACTACCGCGTCCGCGGGACCAACGTCAAGGAATCCGCGGTCAAACGGGCAATCGACCTATCGTCCGAGAAGTATTGTTCTGTGGGAATCATGCTCCGACGCGCCGGCGTCGAGTTTGTCAACACGCACGAAATCCTCCCAATGGAGTAACATGTTCTCAGCGCCCGGACTCGTGCCGCGCATCTTTAAGTAACCTCCCCGAGATGGACCGCGCCACCCATGGAAGGCATCCAAATTTACGAGCTCAAGCGGATGGACCTCCGCGGGGCGACGGTCATCGATGGCTTCCCCAGCGTGGGACTCGTGAGCTCGATCGTCGCAAACTATCTGATCAACGCCCTGAACCTCACGCAGATCGGAATCATGGACTCCATCTATTTTCCGACCGTCGCGCTCGTGCGGGACGGGCAGCCGATGAACCCCGTCCGGATCTACGCGGGCCCGAAGATCGATGATCGAGACCAAATCGTCGTGTTCATCTCGGAATTCCAGCCGCCGCCGAATCTGATCAAGGCGATCGCGGCGACGGTCCTCGACTGGGCGCAAGACGCTCGGTGCAACCTCCTCGTGTGCCCCGAAGGCCTAATCGTCGACGCGAAAGAAGACGACGGTGACCGGCAGGTCGAGGTCTACGGAATCGGCTCGACGGACAAGGCGATGGAGATGATCCGCAAGAACGCAATCACGGTCTTCGAGGAGGGAGTCATCACAGGCGTCGCCGGCGTCCTCCTGAACGAAGGACGGAAACGGGATTTCGACGTCATCACCCTTCTCAGCGAGGCCCACCCCGACTACCCGGACGCGCGCGCGGCGGCCCGGGCCATCGAGGTCATCGACAAGCTCCTCCTTCACACGGAGCTCGACGCGCGACCCCTGTATGAAGAGGCCGAGCGGATCGAAATGCAGCTCAAGTCGATCCATCACCAGACCGAGGTCGCGAAGAAACCATCCGAGCCGCCGCGGCCGAACATGTACGGCTAGGCCTTCGGCTCGACGGTCAGCCGCCATCCCGCGCCATCGCGTGCGACGCCGAACCGGCTGGACAGGAACTGCGGTAGGAGCCACATCATCGTCTCCATGTGTCCCGAGATTTCCCGGACGCGGAACTGGGACGGCCCGGTCGCACGGGCCAGGTAGATGAGGAGTTGATCCGCGGCGTGCACATCGAGGAACGCTCCGGAATCGAGATCGGCTCGGAGAGCCGCAGCGACCTGCTCGCCGATCCGGTCGGAAGGCTTTCCTCGTTCCGCCAGGGAGTCCGCACCGAGCAGCGCGGATTCGGTCTCGGCCCACGCGACGAGCGCTCCACCTTGGCCGATCGCTTCGTCTCCCCGATACATGCGCTGCTCGAACTTGACGTCTCGGAAGCCGTGGAGGCGTCGTACGGCCGCGTGCGCCATCCGCTTCGGGATGTCGTCCGGGAGATTCGAAACGTGCGCAATGCCCCGCACGCGCCGGACCGGTCCTGGCTCAGACGGTTCGATCGGTGACCAGGCCCGTGTCGGCTGCACGACGGCCTCGGCGATGCCTCCCCCGCGAGGGTAGTAGCCGCGGCGTTGTACCTCGATGTCGATGTGACCTCCCAGTCGGCGCAACAGTGGGAGGAAGACGCGGGCAAAGTAATCGATCGGCGGGGACCAACGCACGTCCGTTCCGCCGACGAGATGGAGCCGGACCGCGTCTGAGGCGGAACAGGCCACGGGGAGGACGGCTTGGAGCACCAGCGTGACGCTCCCCGCCGTACCGACATCGAAAGCGTAGCGGCCCGCTCCGATCGTGCCCGGCCGGAACTCGATCGTCGATGAGCCGACGTCGACGCCTTTCAATTCGCCGCTGCAGAGTTCCGCCACGGCTTGCAAGGCCGTGACGTGTTGGGACGCGAGCCCCGGGACCGGACGACCCGCGCGGATCCGGACGACGCGGACCGGGGTTGCGGTCAGGGCCGACAAGGCAACGGCCATCCGGACCAGCTGGCCGCCGCCCTCCCCATGGGCTCCATCAATTTCGATCATCGCGGGGACGACCTGCCCAGGCGCGCCGACCGACCTTCAGGGCTTCGACGAAGGCAAACGCGCTGAAGGAGATGAGGAGCGTCCGGACCCAGTCGACGACCGTGAGAGGCTCGGTCTGGAACGGACCCTGCAGGAACGGCGTGTAGACCACGAGGAGTTGGAGCGCCATCGAGGCGAGGACGGCCACGATGAGCTTCGGGTTCGACAATGGCCCGACGGACCACAGCGTCTGCCGCGGGGACCGGATCGCGAAGACGAGGAAGAGCTCGAAGAACACAAGTGTCGTGAAGGCGACGGTCCGAGCACGGATGACGTCGGCCTGGCCCGCGAGTTCCCAGAAGAAGATCCCCAATGTGCCCACGGTCAGAATCACCGCGACGACGACGATGAGGAACAGGATGTCCCGGGACAGCACCCCTTCTTTCGGATTGCGCGGCGATCGGGCCATCAGGTCGGTCGGGTACGGGTCGACCCCGAGCGCGAGCGCCGGGAGGCCATCCGTCACGAGGTTGATCCAGAGGAGTTGAACTGGGGAGAAGAACGGCAGGAACTGCGGATCCGCCAGGGCGAGCGTCGCGATGAACATGACCAGGACTTCGCCGGCGTTCGCGGACAGGAGGAACGCGACGAACTTCCGAATGTTTTCGTAGATGCCGCGGCCTTCCTCGATCGCGGACACGATCGAGGCGAAGTTGTCGTCCGTCAGGACCATGTCCGCGCTCTCCTTCGCGACGTCGGTCCCGGTGATCCCCATCGCGACGCCGAGATTGGACCGTTTGAGGGCGGGGGCGTCGTTCACGCCGTCCCCGGTCATCGCGACGATGTGGCCCGCCTTCTTCCAGGCGTCCACGATGCGCATCTTGTGCTCCGGGGCGACCCGGGCGTACACCCGGATGCGGTCGACCTCCCGGACGAGCTCGTCGTCCGACATCCGCCCCAGTTCCTCGCCGGTCAGGGCCCGCTCGCCTTCGCCGAGGATCCCCATCTCCCGCGCCACGGCCATGGCAGTGAGCTTGTGGTCCCCCGTGATCATGACGACGTGAATGCCGGCTCTCTTGCACCGTTCAATCGCCGCAATTGCGTCCGCCCGCGGGGCATCCATCATCCCCGCCAGGCCGAGGAACGTGAGGTCCGTCTCGAGCGCGTCTTCCCGAAGCGGCGGGACCTCGCGAGGGAACTCCCGGACCGCGAAGCCGAGGACGCGCAAGGCCCGCGTCGCCATCTCCTGATTCCGGAACAGGTACTGTTTGCGGTCGTACTCGGTCAGCGGCTTTCTCACGCCTTCGACAACGTGATATGCGCATGTAGCGAGAACCCGTTCAGGGGCCCCCTTCACAAACAAGTATGCGCCCGCGCCCTCGAGGCGGGTGTGCCGCTCTCCTTCGGGGACGGAGAGGATCGCTCGCAGATCCGGTTCCGACAATTCCGCGTGCAGGGTCGACATCTTCTTCCGCTCCGAGGTGAAGGCGACCTCCGCGACGCGAGGCATGTCGGCCCGGATCGAATCCGGATCGAGGCCCGCCCGGATCGCGGCCACCAAAAGCGCCCCCTCGGTCGGGTCCCCCTCGACGACCCATCGACCGCTTTCGTTCTTGAGGGCAGCATCGTTACACAGGACCGCGCACTCCAGCAACTGACGGAGGTCAGGGTGGGCCGCGAGATCCGCCTTCTGCCCCCCGATCCGCACATCTCCCGTGGGATCGAAGCCCTCCCCTCGCACCTCATACTCGCGGTCGCTGGCCACGATGGCGCGGACGTTCATCTCTCCTTTCGTCAGGGTGCCGGTCTTGTCAGAGCAGATGACCGACGCGGCTCCGAGCGCCTCCACCGCGGGCAGCTTCCGGATCAGGGCGTGCCGGCGAATCATGCGCTGGAGCCCGAGGGCGAGGCTGATCGTCACAATTGCGGGGAGGCCTTCCGGGATCGCCGCGACCGAGAGGCCGACGGCCGTCAGGAAGAGGAGCTCGACGTGGCTCGCGTCTAAGCCGGGGAGCTCCCGCAGGACTCCGATAACGAAGATCAGGCCCGCGGCGAGGAGGACCGCGATCCCGATCTGCCTCCCGAGGCGGTCCAACTGTTTCTGGAGCGGCGTCTCCTCTTTCGTCTCCTGTTGGACGAGACCCGCGATCTTCCCGAGTTCCGTCGCCATGGCGGTCTCGACGACGACGGCCTTTCCGCGTCCTCCGTCGACCGTGGTCCCCATGAACACGAGGTTCTTTCGATCCCCCAGGAACGTCTCGCGGGGCAATGCCTCGGTCGCCTTGCTCACGGGGAGCGACTCGCCGGTAAGGGAGGCCTCGTTCACCCGGAGGCTCGCGGCCTCCAGGAGGCGCGCATCCGCCGGAACGCGGTCGCCCGCCGCAAGGACGATCACCTCTCCGGGCACGAGCTCCCGCGAGGGGACGGCCACGACGGCTCCTTCCCGGACAACGTGAGCCCTCGGCGCCGCGAGGGTCTTCAGCGCTTCCAAGGAGCGTTCGGCCCGGTACTCCTGCAAGAATCCGAGGACGGCATTCATAATCACGATCGCGATGATGAGGATCGCATCGTAGAGGTCCGAGGTCTCGTTCTGTGCGAGTCCTAGGGCGGCGGAGATGATCGCCGCGATAATGAGGACGATCACGAGAACGTCGGTGAACTGACTCAGGAGGATTCGGAGCGGGCTGATCCGCGTCGTCTGAACGAGCTCGTTTGGGCCGACCCGGGCGAGCCGCGCGGCCGACTCACGGGTCGTGAGGCCGATCGGCGAACTCTCCAACCTCTGGAGGACGGCTTCTGGCCGGAGCGCGTGCCAGTCGTCCGCCATCGAGCGCCGAACAATCGGACTCGTAATAAAGCTCATCACGGACATCCGTTGGAACTGGACCCGCGACCCGTTCCGCGTTGACAAGATTTATTTGTAGCACGACCCGCGATGCACGCGTGGGATGGGACCCTTGGTTCTCTCGTGGAGAGCGTCAGCGCCCGCACTCGAAGTGCGTCACGTCCGGGATGTGGATCCCCGTGGTTGACACGACGCCGATCATGTTCGACGTGGGCGTCATTGCGACGGTCGGCTTCCTGGGGGCCGCCGTCGCCTCCCGGGTCCGGGTGCCGATCATCATCGGCTACATCGTCGCGGGCATGCTGATTGGCCCGAACATCCACGCGCGAATCCTCGGATGGTCGTACGATGGCGTCCTCGGGGACAGCGTGTTCCTGCAGAGCATCTCGCAGCTCGGGCTCGTCCTCCTCCTGTTTTTTGTCGGGCTCGAGTTCAGCATCACGAAATTGATGAAGACGAAGGAAGCCGCCGCGATCCTCGCGGTGACAAACCTTGCGGTCGGCATGTTCGCGGGATTCGTGATCGGGGCATGGCTCGGGTGGCCCCTCATCGACACGATCTTCTTGGCGGGCGTCATCAGCATGTCGAGTTCCGCGATTGCCGCGAAGTCCCTCATCGACCTGAAGCGGCTCGGGAACGCGGAGACCGAATTCCTCCTGGGGATGGTGATCCTCGAATCGTTCCTCGCCATGTTCCTCCTGACCCTCGTGAATGGCATGATCATCCCCGCCCAAGCGCCCGTGGATGTCGGGGTCCTGTTCGGTGGGGTCGGCCTCTTCATCGGCTTCTTCGCCGTCCTCGCGGCAGTGGTGGTCCCCCACACCGCCGCCCTTTTCGAACGGATCAAGAGCGAGGAGATGTTCGTCCTCTTCGCCCTCGGAATGGTTTTTCTTGCCGCCGCACTCGCGGAGGCCCTGCGCATCCCCGCAATCGTCGGTGCGTTCTTCATGGGGATGGTCTTCGCGGACACCCGCATCGCGACCCGGCTGAAAGTCAAGATGGAGTCCCTTCGCGACGCCTTCGTGGCCATCTTCTTCCTTACCTTCGGGATGCTCATCGACCCGGCCGCGCTGGGGTCCGTCCTCCCGATCCTCATCATTGCGGTACCGCTCATCCTCCTGAATGATCTGTTCCTGACGGCGACGCTCGCCTATTTCATCGGCTTCTCGCCGCGGGCGGCCACGGCCATCGGCACGAGCATGGTGGCCCGCAACGAGGAGGCCATCCTGTACGCGACCGTCGGTGCGCGCGCGATCCGAGCGAACCCGCAACTGTCAGGCGACTACGCCGGGACGTACCTCACGCCGTTCGCCGGAATCCTCTGCATCGTGATGAGTTCGCTCGCACCGATCCTGATGACGCGGTCAAACCGCATCGCCGAATTCTTCGCGAGCCGGTTGCCGAAGTCCATCACCTTCGGCGCGGAGCTCGTGAAACGGACGTTGAAGACCGTCATCATGCCGAACTTCCTGCCCATCTATCGGCGCAAGCGCCTCTTCCAGGCCTCGATCATCTTCTACGCGGCATGGATCATCGACCTGACCGTCACGACCGGACTGGCCCATCTCGTGATGTCCCTCCTCACCCCGATCCTCGTGTTCGGGGTTTGGGCATCGACTCGGCACGCCTTCCGGGAACCGGTCCGCCACACAAACTATGGAGTGGACCGCGGCCCCTTCAGCCGATCCGCGATCGAGACGTTCGTCCTCCGAATCGTCGTGGGCGCGCTCGCGGTCGTGGGCCTCGTTGCAATCCTGTGGCAGTACTACTGGCCCTCGACGCTCGTGATCCTCTACGGATACTTCCTCGTGGTCGTCTTCAGCATGAAGATCGTCTATCGACGGTTGGGCTTGGGCCTGACGCAGCGGACGGCCAAGATCCGCCTCGTCCGGCGCATGCCGGCCGCCCGAAGTTGGCGGGCCGCGAGCGGAATCCGCCGATGATCAGACGACCGGGTATGTGAGGTCGCTGATCCAGGTCTCGTCGCCGATTGTCGTCTCAGGCCCATGACCCGGATAGACATGCGTGTCCGCGGGTAGTTCCTTCAGCCGCCGGAGCGAGAACATCATCTTCGCGGGGCTGCCGCCGAAGACGTCGGTGCGGCCGCACGATCCGGCGTAGAGCGTGTCGCCCGTGAACAGGATGCCGGCGGCCTCGACGTAGAAGCAAGCGCTGCCCTCCGTATGGCCGGGCGTGTGAAGCGTCCGCGCCACGGTGTCCCCAATCTTGACGTCGGAACCTTCCTTCAACAGGATGTCCGCTTTCACGGGAGCGGGAGGGGCTGCGAGGAACCATCGGGACTCGCGGGCGTTTCGCTCCAACCGAGGCGCATCGACCTCGAAGATTGCGACCTTGGCGCCCACCGCGGACCGCAGGGACCCATCGTCGACGGTCGAATCCGGGTGGCCGTGGGTGTTGAGGACGTAAACAATCTTCGCGCCGAGCTTCTCCGCTCGCGCCCGGAGCTCCGTCCCCGCGAGCGCGGGATCTACAACCGCAGCTTGCTTGCTCGTCTCATCGACGAGGAGGTACGCGTTGTTGTCGAGCGGGGGCGAGACGACCTTCTCGACGAGCATGAATGAGCGGGCAAGCGAGAGACTTTCATAAACTTGCCGGGACACGAGCGCAACCTTAAGACCGCTCGAGGTATCGAGACATCTGGATGACGGTCGGCGGCCTGAATTTCAGCTGTCCACGATGCAACAATCCGCTGTTCTTCACGTTCAAGTTGGCCGACGAGGGCGACGCGATGAAACGGGAGGTTAACTGCCCCGGTTGCCGGACCGCCTGGGTCATCGGTCTCGACATCCATCCGAAGTAACCGCAGGCTGGTGCCTCGAGCACAGCGCCCGTCCCGTCGGCACTGGCGGACTAGGGCGCCACGACTGCGGGGCGCGGGAATCGAACCCGCGTTAGAAGCTCGTTCCGGCCGATGTAGGCAGCGGCCATGGGAAGCTTCTGTCCTACCACTAGACTAGCCCCGCGCGCGGCCGGCAGCGAATCCGGCGTATTTCTCGATTCGCCTTCAACCCGACATCGCGGAAATTTGGAGGAAGGCGTAGAGGAGTCCGACCACAACCGCGACCTCTCCGACCACCAGACGGATCAGCGCTTGGCCGAAACCTCGGGGGCTGAGCAGGTTCGAGACTCGATTCGAAGCGAGCGCACCGCCCAAGTATCCAAGGTTCGATGCCCCGAAAATCAGGAACGCGACGGCGACAGCGTCAACAACCTCGGGTCGTGACGAGAGAGATCCGTTGACGATTGGCGTGATGTTCCCGACCAGCAGGAACGCGAGCACGAGGGCGAAGACCGGACCTGTCGTAGGCACGACAATCAAAGGCAGGACCCGAGGGAATGCGGGCCCCACCATCTCTCCGAGACGGGCCCGCGCAATCGAAGCCTGGGCGGCAAGCGTGATGCACGCGGTCACCGCGAAGCCGATGGCGAGCGAACTCACGAGCCGCTCGGCCACGCCGGAGAGCGGTCCGAAATCGTTCTCGATGCCGACCAGGAGATACCAGAGTAACACACCGAACGCGATCGGTGTGAGTGTCACCGCGAAGTATGGCGCGACTCTTCCCCTCGTTGGCCGCATCGCCCGCACATCGATCCGTGCCCGCCGTTCCGCGTATTCGGTAAGGACGGCCGTCGATGCGAGCGCCCATGCGCCCGCTGGGACGAACAGAAGCAGAGCCGAAATCAGCAACGAGACCATGCGCGTGTCCGCAACGACTTCACTTGACCGTTTCCAGCTGCGAAATCACGTTCCAGATCAGCGTGCGCCCATGGAGCGGGATGTTCGGATCGTTCGCGAGGTCGTCCATGATCATGATCGCGCTCGTCACGCGCAGGTCAAGCGCCTCGCTCTTCTTCGCAAGGCGAGCTTTCGCTTCCGATGCGCCGCGACGGATGTTCCTAGGGACCGAGGTGTCCTCTGCGATCTGGTCGAGGACGTCCATGATTTGCTTCAGCTTCGCTTCGGTGTCCATCTGACCAGCTCCCAGGGTTGCCCTTCGCCCTCAACTTTGCGCCCTCGGCTGTCCGCCTTCCTTGTAGGTGGTAACCACCATCAAGGTTTTCGTGTCCTTGATCCCCGGAATCGGGCCCAGGCTCGTGATGACGAAGTCCTTCAGCCCTTTGTAGTTCCGGAACCTCGCCTTCGCGATGATGTCCGTGTCCCCGGTGACGAGGAAGACATCCTTGATCACATCAAACTTGGAAATCTCCGTGGCGATTCGGTCCGCCTCCTTCGTGTCCACTTTGAGCGTGATGACGGCCGCGACCTGGTCCTCGCCGTACAGGGCGGTGAGGGCCTGTTCCATGTCGCTTCCGATGGCCATGGCGCGAGGGATGGCGGCGCCCTGTAATTAAGGTTTATCCGATGGGAATCATCCGGAGACCGGCGTGCCGCATTTCCGGCAGAACGCGTCGTCGGCCCGGAGGCTTGCCCCGCATGACACGCACGCAGTTGACACGACGCGCGTGCCGCACTTGCGACAGAACACGTCATCGGGTTCAAGGGCGGCACCGCACGATGAACACGTCGGGCCGACACTCGTTGTGGGCGGAGGCGCGGCAACCGGTGGCGGGATGGATGCATCGACGACCTCGCCGTTTGAGGCCCGTTTCGAGAGGCGGGCAATCGAGAGCGCCCCGGCGTAGTCTTTCGCGTCGAACCGCGCCTTTGCGGCCTCCAAGAGCTGCGTCGCTTGCGTCGTATCCCGGCCGGCGACACGACCCTGTTCCAGAGCCGTCTCGGCGACGCCGATCGAGAACTTCGACTGCAGGAGATTTGGCGGGACGTCCTTCGTCAGCACCTCCTTCGTCGTCATCTCCGTCGTCGACCCCGTTGAGGACATCGAATCGAGCTTCGCGAGGTCTCCTTTCGCCGCTTGCGCGGACTTCAGCGAGAGGAGACGCGCCTTGGCCTTCCCCGTCAGCTCAATGGCAACGCGGTAGTTGCGTCGCCCCTTCGCCATCTCGGCCTCGCGGAGCCAACCCGTCGCTTCCTCGCTCCGAATCCCTTGCCGTTCGAGGCTCGTCAAGATGGCTTTCGTCGTCACGATGGCGTTGTGGGATTCGTCCTGAACCTCCTCATCGCGCTTCGCCGTCCGAACCCGCCGGTTCTTCATTTTCCGTCGAAGGAACCGAGTCTCGAGAAAGGTTGCGGCACCGATCGCGACCAACACGAGGATGACCGCGACCGTGACGTCGTCCGCCATGGCCGGCGGCCCATGCCGAGGGAGGCCATAAAAGCGTTTCCCCGCCTTTTTCCAGGGTGATTTCGTTTCATCCGCCCGGGGGCGAAAGTTCAGCTAAGGACGTCGGCGAGGCGACCTTGCTTCTGCGCGAGTCGGATCTCTTTCGCAATCCGGCGGCCCGTCGACATCCCAGGCTCCTGAAGGTCGGAGTACGGAGACCCGGCGACGAAAAGGTTCGTCCCCGCGACGATTCGGGTGGAGATCTCGAAGACCTTGAATTCAAGCTTGTCGGAAACGATCGTCTCGAGGCAGAACGGACCGATCATGCCGCCGAATAATTCGATCGACCGTTCGACGGCACGTTCCCCCATCTCGAACGCCTTCGGCAGGAGGGATTCCCGCAAGACGACCGGCATGTTGCCCGTCACGACGAACGTGGGGAGGAGCCCCATCTTGCGCAACGCTTCCTGCGCCCCGAGCTTGTACATCTCGTCGATGTTCGCCTCGTCCCGGCGGTCCACGCCGAGCATCTCGAGCGCGCCCTTCGAGAGCGTGAACCCTGACGTCGCGAGGGGCGAGTAGAAGTAGTGAATGTAGTACCGCGTCCCGACGACGTACTCCTGGATCGTGTATTTCATTCCGGGTTGGATCGACTCCTTGAAGTCCTCGTAGTTTTTCGCGATGAACGATCCGCGGCCGCCTTTCGCTCCGTAATACTTGACGAAGACCGGACGATTGATGTCCTTCGGCTGCTCGATCTTCTCCGGCATCGGGACGCCCGCGGAGGTGAGCCATTCTCGCTGCTTGTCCCGGTCCGACTCCCACCTCAGGACTTCGCGATTCCCGAACGTCGGGATCCGCAGCTTCGCGAACACATCGGCGCCCATGTATTCCACGAAGGAACCGTGCGGGACCGTGACGACGTGCTTCGCGACGAGGTCGTCCGCCTGGTCGAGGATGTCCGCGTAGGAATCCACGATGAGGAACTCGTCCGGCTTCGCGAGGGGGAATGCGTCGTAGAAGCGAGGTCGTTTGCCAATGGCAATTCCAAGCGTGCGGAAGCCCTCTTGGCGCGCGCCGTGGAAAATCTGGAGCGACGAGTGCGAGCAGACCGTCGCGACGACGATGTCCTCGTATCCTTCGAGGATCGAGTCGATGGCCTTCCGAGATACCATTACGCTACGAATCGTTTCGAGGGATTAAAGGTTTTCACGGACCGAGCGCTGGAATTCAGCCCTGGGCCCGGGTACGCCGTGGCGGCGTTAGAGACCACCAAAAGACATAGACGGAGAATGCGAGGACCACCCCGAACAAGAGCGCGAAAGACGCGAACGCCGGATTTGGGCTCACGATGAAACCGTACAGGCTCAAGCCGTGAGCCCTCCGCGTATTCAACGCGCCGCACCTTGGACAGATGAGCGCCCGTTCCGGGAGGCGGTTGCCGCAGGCAATGCAGAAGTCCTCCGCAGATGCAGCATCCACACCAACACCCGTCGGCCGCAGGTCCGGCCACCGCATGACCACGAAATTCGATTTGAAGGTTTGTGGGGAACGCCCAAAACGCGTCTTCCCCGGTGAGAATTCCGCGCTACGCGAATCAGCGTGTCCACCCGGGACCCAGGATCGCGTCGATGACGCGCAACGCGCGTGCTGTCTCGAGCACATCGTGAGCCCGGATCACGTGGGCTCCGCGTGCGACCGCGAAGGCGGCAGCCGCGAGGCTCCCGGCGAGGCGTTCGCTCGCTTCGTTGCCCCCGCCCAGTCGCTTGAGGAACGACTTCCGAGACACGCCCACCACAACCGGCCGTCCCAAGGTAGTGAGGATATCGAGATGCCGCAGCAGGTCGAGGTTGTGGTCCAAATCCTTTCCGAAACCGATGCCGGGGTCCACCGCGATCGCTTCCGTCGCGACCCCTCCTTCGACCGCCTTTCGCATACGATCCGTCAAGAAACCGCGAACCTCGTCGACGACGTCAACGTAGACCGGGCGGTCCTGCATCGTCTTCGGCTCGCCCCGGAGGTGCATCAGGACGACTCCAACCCTAGAGTTGGCGACTACCGAAGCCATAGCGGGATCTTCCAACGCCGTCACGTCGTTCACGATCGACGCTCCTGCCCGGATCGCTTTTCGAGCGACGTCCGGCTTCCGGGTGTCAATGGAAATCGGAGCCGAGAGTTTTCCCGCGAGCCCTTGGATCACCGGCGAAACGCGCCCCCACTCTTCCTCCGCCGGAACCGGGTCCGATCCGGGCCGGGTGGACTCCCCACCGATGTCGATGATGTCGGCCCCCTCCTTGACCATCTCGAGACCTCGGCGCACCGCCGCATCCGGGGCGAGAAAGCGACCGCCGTCGGAGAAGGAGTCGGGCGTGACGTTCAGGACCCCCATGACCCGCGTCCGGTCGAAGACGATTTCACCGGTCCGGTGACGCCAAACCAGCGGCTCGGACATTGGACACGCCATCCCTCCCCGGATATTTCAGAATGAGCGGGGCAGGGGCTTTATACCCTCGACGGATAACGCGGGCCAGATGCGCATCCTGTTCCTCCATGTCGACTACCTCGAGTACGAGGTGAAGGAGAAGGCCGTCAAAGGCCTCCCGGATCTTCCGAAGGAGGCGCGCCAGGGACGTGCCGAAGAAGCCCTCGTTTGCTTCATCAGTGCGGAGAAACGGGACGAGGCGAACCCGATTGGCGCCGCGAAAGCCGCGGCCGCGAACATCGAGGACGTCGCGAGCCAAGTGCGGACCCGGCGCGTCGTGCTGTATCCATACTCCCA
>VBME01000006.1 GCA_005878995.1 Methanobacteriota archaeon
CGGCCGCCGTCGATGCGTAGACGATCCAGATCGCGAACCGTTCGAGCCAGTCCCGTACGACGGCGAGAGGCCCGCCGAGGGCGAGGGCGGCGGTGAGGGCACCCCAGATGGGGACGAAGATCGCCGCGGTCCACGGTCCGAGGAAGTGGTCCGTGAGGATCGCCGTAGCCTCGCTCATGACCAAGAGTTCGAACGCGGTCCAACCCAGGAGTTGGACGACGTTTAGCCCCGTCGGCGCGTACGAGCCCTTCCGTCCCAGGATGGGACGGAGGCTGACCATGGTCGGGACGCCGGCGCGGCTACCGTGGTGGGCGGCGGCGGCGAGCAACGCGCTCCCGATGACGGAACCCACGATGGACACGACGACGCTCTCCCAGAGCGTCAGCCCGAGGAGCGTCACCAGGAGGGCGCCCGCCGCGAGGACGAGGAGACCGACCCCGAGGCTCGACCAAAGGACAAAGAGGTCGAAAGTCCGAAGGGTCCGGAGGGACTCCGGCACGGGGTCCACCCCCCACTCGGGAGGCCTCCGCAGACGGAGCATCACGTGGCCAAAGTCCCCCGATATATATCGGATTATGGAATTGGATGGGGAGCGCGGCTCCGGGGTCACTTCGCGGTCTTCCCGAATTTCTTGTACGAATGCTTCAACGCGGTGACGAGAGGCAACTCTTTCCCTGCGAGGAAATTGATGAGCGCTCCCCCGCCGGTGCTCACGTGGTCGATCCGATCTTGGAGGCCGAATTGCTCGACCGCCGCGACGGTATGGCCGCCGCCGACGATCGAGAAGCCGTCCGCCTCCGCGATTGCGGTCAACAGTTCCCGCGTTCCGACCGAGAACGGCTCGAGTTCGAACACGCCCGCCGGCCCGTTGAAGAAGATCGTTTTCGCGCGTCGGATTTGTTCGACATATCGAGCGATCGTGTCCAATCCGATGTCGTAGACCGGCAACTTAGCGGGCAGCATCGAGACCGGAATGGCCTCTCGCTCGCCACGGTCGTTCAGGACGACGTCCGAGGGCAAGAGGATCCGTCGTCGGAATTTCTCGAGGAGCTCCTTGCACATCGCCCGATGGGCGTCGTAGTCGCTGATCTCCCGACGCATGAAGTCGGTCGTCGGGGTGCCCGGGTCGAATCCCGCGGCGTCCAGGAAGAGGTTCGCCACGCCGCCGGAGGTGAGGACGGTATCGACGAGATCCTGTTCGAGCATGTGGCGCGCGACCGCGATGGAGTCGTCCGCCTTGACGCCACCGAGGAGGGCAATCTTCGGCCGAGCCGGATCCTGCACCGCTCGGCTGAGCATCGTCAACTCGCGCTCCATAACTCGACCCGCGAGCGACGGGAGGACCTCGCAGAATCCGACAAGGCTCGGCTGGGCCCGGTGTGCCGCTGCGAATGCGTCGAGCACGAAATACTCCGCATGGGGCGCCAGCCGCTGCACGATGTGCGTCTTCGCCATCTTCTCGAGCTTCGCATCGGAGAGCGCCTCCTCTTCCGAAAAAAAACGCGTGTTCTCCAGGACGACCACGTCGCCGGGTCGCATCGCCTCGATTGCTTCGATCGCCGGTCGACCGAACAGGCTCGACACGTACCGCACGGGTCGTCCCAGGAGAGCGCCGATGCGCTCCGCATGGACTTCGAGCGTCGTGAAATCATCTTTTCCCGGTCGGGACTGATGCGCGAGGAGGGCGACTTTCGAATGTCGCAGCTCGCGGATCGTCGTCAGGTGCTCTCGGATCCTCGCGTCGTTCAGGAGGGCGCCGGTCCCGGGATCGATCGGGGAGTTGATGTCAACCCGCAGCAAGACCGTCCGGCCCGAAAGGTCGAAATCGTCCATCGTGAAGAAGTCTCGGGCCATCGACGGCGGCGCTACATCCCGGGCCGTAATAGTTTTTTTGCATCGGGACGCACGCTGGCCACCGCACGCAATCAGTCTGTGTTCTCAAACGGGGAAACTAGGTTGGAACCTTTTTAGAGGGGCCGGGCGAATGGGCCGCTACCACCGAGGGAACCTTACGCCCCAGGACCTCCTCCTGCCAGAGGGAAAACTCATCCGGACAACGCGGGGCGGTCCGAATGCGCTCAAACAGCTCCTCCTCGATCTGAAGAAGTACTCGTTCTCGGGCTACGTCCGGTCGGTGCGCACCGCCTCGGGGAGGCGGGCCGAAGGAATCGTCCTCCTCCGCGGAGGGAACCCGGAGGCGAGCCTGTACCAGCGCGACGAAGCGCAAGACCGCGGGCGGAGCGCTCTGAAAAAGGTGTGGCAAGACTCCTACGATGAGGCGTGCGTCCTGGAGTTGCACGCGCGCATCGACATGGACGGACTCGTTCGCGAGCATGCGGATGCGGTCCTCGAGCGCCCCGCGAAGGTCGTCAAGAAGGCGAAGATCCCTCAGGCCATGGAACGCACCGACATCGAGAAGCAAATCCGCGCATGGAGGACAAGGGGGTACGATGTCACCTCGGTGGAGGCGAGCCTTCAGGCGGATACCGCCGTCCTCACCGCGTCGGTGGTCGCGATGCGGGAAGGCATCAAGAAAGCAGAGGCCGTCGCGGAGATCCTCGCAGGTCTCGACATCACCGGGTTCGAGTCCCGGGCCGCCAGCCTCCGAGAACGGCTCAGGGATCCGTTGGGCCACCCGGACATCGACACGGAGGTGGAAAGCCTCCGAGACGCGATCGAAAGCCTTCGCCAGATCGAAGCGCGGAGACAGGTCGAGGTTGCGCGGGAACGGGACTCTCAGGAACGGACGAGACAAGTCTTGGAGCTCGTGATGAGGCAACAGCAGGCGTTACGACCCGGAGCCACCCTGTCAACTCGGGAGGAATTCGCGAAGGCCCTCGAAGAGGCCCCTCCGGCCCGCGACGAGGCGACGAACCTCGTGCAGTCCTTCACGTTCGAATCGCTCGTCGTCGGAGAGAGCAACCGGTTCGCGCACGGCGCCGCCGTCGCGGTTGCGAAGCAGCCTGCGAAGTCGTACAACCCCCTCTTGGTCACGTCCGGCCCCGGCCTCGGCAAAACCCATCTCCTCCATGCGATCGGGAACTACATCGCGTCCCACTCGAAGGACGCGAAGGTGCTGTACATGACGTGCGAAGCGTTCGGGTCGGGGCTCGCGGCAGCGAAGGAGCAAGGCTCCTTGGCCCCGTACCGGGAGCGCATCCGGGGGGTCGACTGCTTCCTCCTCGACGACATTCAGTTCCTCAGCGGGATGCCTGAGTTACACGAGGAGCTGTTCTATACCTTCAACGATCTCCACGATGCGGAGAAGCAGATTGTCCTCGCGAGCGACCGCCCGCCGAAGGCAATCCCAAATCTGGACGAACGGCTTGTCTCCCGGTTCGAGTCGGGCCTGGTCGCCGGCCTTGAGCCCCCGGAACTCCCCATGCGGATTGCGATCCTCGAGCGGCGCGCCCGGGATGCGAAGGTATCGATCGATTCCGATGTCCTGGCGTACATCGCGAACCTCGTCCAGGACAACGTCCGCGAACTGGGCGGGGCGTTCAACCGGGTCGTGGCGTTCTCGTCGATGATGGGCCGACCGATCAACGAGGAGGTGGCCCGCGAAGTCCTCTCGGGCGCCAGAGCGGACGGACGATCGGAGACGGTTCCGGAGCCGACGACGGAGCCGAGGGTGGAGCGCGAGCGCACCCCGTCTTCCGGGTCCGGCGAACTCACTCCAGGCCGCAGCTACCTGATAGAGGAGGAACGTCCCGCGGAGGCTTTCCGCCTCTTCGCACAGTTCCTCGGTGGCGGGGGCAGCGGCCTGGTCATCACCCGCACGAATCCGAAGCGGGTGCGGCAGGGTCACGACCTCCCCGCCGAACGCGTTTTGTGGCTC
>VBME01000007.1 GCA_005878995.1 Methanobacteriota archaeon
TCCCCCGGGACTCGAACTCGTAGGTCCCATCCGGCTTGAAGAGCGCATCGACGCTCTCCATGTGGTTCGCGTCGTATTCGCCCTTAACGGTTCCCTGAAGATTGTAGGAGATTAATACCCCGTCGGGCTTGAACTCCCGAATCGTCACGGACGTCGTCTTCTCATTCAGTTCCGACAAAAATTCTTGCTCTGGCATGGTTTGAACCCCTCCACCTTGGGCCCTGCATGGAGTGTCACGCGGTATAGCCCTTTCGGAGTCTCCTCTCAAGGTCCGATTTCGAGACGGACAGGGCCGGTGGTCGCAGTGAAAGATACGGACGGGTCCGCCGCGCGTCGCTCGAGCTGGGGATGGGGCCCGAGTCCAATCCCGACGTCGTCCTTCACGATTCCGTTGTCGAGCATGCACGCCTCCGCGACGGGATTCAGGCCCACGGAGAAGAAACCGACCCGCGCGGTCGAGACCTTGGATTGCACGAGCGTGTGACTGAGCAAATCCTCCCGGTCTTCCGCTCCCCATTTCACGATCCTCCCCGCCTCGATTTTGAACCAAGGGCGAACGATCGCGCGGCCCGCGAGGAAGATCGGATCCGTCGCGTGGACCTCGCCGTTCACGGACTCGGGACGAACGGCTCCCTCCAGCTTCCCGGCGGGCAAGGAGGTCTCGACGAATCCACGTCGGATGTCTGCGGGGTCCACGATCCCATCGTCCACCACAGGCGGGATCGGCTTCGTCTCGAACCGGAGATCTGTGCCCGCGTCCGAAACGATCCGGACCCTCTTCCGTCCGGAGAGCCGGCGTCCCAACGCCGTGCCCCGCTTCTGGATTTCCTTCAGGTCGACGCCCAACGCGGCGTGGTAGTTCCGATGCCATTTCGCAAAGTCGAGCCCGTACGCCTCCGCCCGTTCTCGGGTGACCCGCCCGATCGGCAGGTCCACGAAGGGCACTTTCCGGCGCCGCCTCGGTTCGTGCTGTCGCGAGCCGCCCAGCGCGTTGGCGTCGAACTTCTCGGGCGGGATGTCTTTCATGCGACGCGCGTCCGAGGGCCCGCCCAGGTAGATACGGGCGGTGCAGGTCGAGTCAATTGCATATTCCACGGGGGACGGCTGTCGGAGCCACTTGAGGGATAGCTCGTGCATCGACGTGAACCACAGATCGTCCGTCATTAGGGTGATGTGGGTGTCGCTCCCCGTGCGGCGCGCCTCGAGCGCGAGCGCCTCTGCGAGCGGGATCGTCGGCGGGTACGTGTAGATCTCGAACACGTCCTTCCATCGAAGACGGAGGGAGGCGCGGACGACTTGCCGCGCGAGCGGGATCCACGCTTCAAATTCGGGGGCGGTGGACGAGGCGGGGCCGACGGGCATGGGGAACGACAATCGTCCGAGAGCCGATAAAAGGTGCGAATGGGGGACGGTTCGTCGACCTACGAAGGCCAGGTGACGCTGAGGTCGGTGCCGATTTTCTTGAGCGCCTGGACGACTTTCGGGTCGAGCGGAATCCCTTCTTTTCGGAATTTCTCCATGCGGACGAAGCTCTTTTCGCCGTGCACATAGATTCGCTCCTGCCCCTGGGCCTTCGGGCTGTCCTTCAATTCTCGGGCGAGGCGGTCGATGTCCCGGCGGAACTCGTCGAGCGGGCGGAACGCACTCGGGTCCAGGGCGAGGAAGAAGTGCCCGACATCGGGCCGTCTCTCGTCCGCGTAGACTTGCAATCCCGTCGCGGCGCCACTGAGGACGCCGCTCAGGACGTCGACCATGAGGGCGAGTCCGTAGCCTTTGTGGCCGCCGAGGTCTTCGCCTTCGCCGCCGAGGGGGAGGAGGCCGCCGCCGAGGCGCTTCGCCAGAGCGTTCAAGACGCGCGCCGGATCCGTGGAGCTTCTTCCGGTTTCATCGACCGCCCAACCGTGTGGAATCGGTTTCCCCGCGCGGTTATACACCTCGACTTTCCCGCGCGGAACCGTGGCCGTGGCCATGTCCAGGACGAACGCCTTCTCGTTCATCGCGGGAGCCGCCAGACTGATCGGGTTCGTGCCAAGGACCGAGATCCGCCCAAACGTCGGCACGACGAGCGGGGCTGCGTTCGTCATGCTCATGCCGATCAAGTTGTGCGGAAGCCCCATCATCGCGTAATAGCCCGCGATTCCGTAGTGATTCGAGTTCCGCACCGTGACGACGCCGACCGCGGTGTCCTTCGCCTTCCGGATCGCGAGGTTCATCGCACGCGTGCCGACGACCTGGCCCAAGCTCTGCCCGCCATCGAGCAGCGCGGTCGCTTTCGTTTCTTTGACCACCCGGCTCTGGTCCGTCGGTTTCATGAAGCCTTCTTTGAGGCCGCTGACGTAGCGGCCGAGGCGCGCGACCCCATGACTGTCGATCCCGCGCAGATCCGCGACGACCAAGACGTCGGTCGTGACCCGCGCGTCTTCCGCGGGTACGCCGAGCTTCATCAGGACTTGCTCGCAAAAGTGACGGAGCGGTTTTTCGTGGATCGTCACCGTCTCGGCCATCGATGCGTCTCGTCCGACCAACGGAATCGACCTGCGCGTATAAGCTTGCGGTCCGCCCTTCCTGCGGGCCTCACCGTCCCCTGCGCAGCTCATCTCGGAGTGCCTTGGGCGCCCGTTCCGTGGCGACCGTGATGACGACGCGGGGCAGGCCGCGAATATGCTTGCGAAGGAACGTCTCCGTTCGGGGTCGGTCTTGCTTCCAGCATTCCCGCAGCCATGTGCCAACCGCGCGTTGGACCCAGAACTCGTCGTCGTGGAGGAGTTTCTCCAGGACTTTGAACGGCATATCCAACTCGCCCGCGAAGACGAGGTCGTGCATCGCGTAGGTCGATGCGCGTCGGCGCCAGATGTTCGTCGAGCGCGTCCATCTCAGGACCTCCGAGAAGCGAGGGGGGTCCCGACGGACCATCTTCGCGATTGGGCCGGAGGCTAGCGCGTCGCTCAGAGCCCATCCCGTCGCTTCGTCGACCCAGCGGTCCGCGAGCGACCACGAGGTTCCATCAAGGATCTTCGCGAATCGATCGAGGACCATGATGCCGAGCGCTTTCTCCTCCAAGACCTCGCCGGACCAGAGCGCCGCGGCGAGCGGGTTCACCTCGGACGCCGTCAGGTCCCGATGCGCCTTCGCGAACGTCGCCAAGATCGTCCGCAACGTCGGGACGCGGAGCCCGAGGACGGGCACCGGCGAACCGAGATACGAAACGGGGTCGGAGGGCGTGGGGGAACGAGGCGCGTTTCGGACTTGTTCGACGAGTTGGGCGCGAGCCTCGCCAACGTTGACGGGCATCGTTAGGGAGGACGTCCGACGCGGCATAAAGATGAACCGCGTAATCCGTTCAGCTGCATGCGTCGGCTCCCGCCGGGTCTGTAGAGTTTGTAAACCAGAAGCGAGATAAATCGCGGAAGGCCTGTGTCGGCCATGGAGAATTCTTCGGTTCTCGATCCCGCCCCATCACCGAAAATGGCCCCGACGGAGCGAGTCGCCCTGATCACGGGCGCGAGCCGCGGCCTTGGTTACACCCTCGCCGAATTCCTCGCGCGACAGCAATGGACCCTCATCCTGAATGCGCGCCACGAGAATGCGTTGGGCACGGCCGCGGAGCGGCTGAGGGCCGCGGGCGCCGTGGTTACTGCCGTGCCCGGTGACGTCGCTCGCCCGAGTGACCGCCGTGCGATTGCGGCCGCCGCGCGTCGCGCGGGTCGGTTGGATTTGCTGGTCAACAATGCGTCGGAGTTGGGGCCCTCACCGCTGCCTCCGCTCCTGGAGCACCCGCTCCCCGCGTTGCGGCGGGTGTTTGAGGTGAACGTGCTCGCACCGATCGCCCTCGTCCGCGCTTGTCTTCGGCTGCTGAGATCGTCGCGGGGTCTCGTCGTGAACGTCACGAGCGACGCAGCCCGCGGCGGCTATCCCGGATGGGGCGCGAGTCTCAGGTCAACGGTTCGAAGCCCAAGGCACCGTGTGGGAGGTGCCCGCATGAATCGCCAGGAACTCGTTTTCGAGCAACCGCGGGAGCTGTTCGCCTCGAGCCCCGTCGAGCTGGACCGCGGTTCCCGCGATCAGGTGCGGCTCCTCGTCACGACGCCCGCCGGGAACCGCCACGCGACGTTCGTTGAGTTGCCGCGCTTTCTCTCCGCGGGAGATCTCCTCGTCGCGAACGAGAGCGCGACGCTCGCCGCGAGCCTGGAGGCCCACGGGCCCGCGGGGACCTACACGCTCGACCTCAGCACGCGGTACGCGGACGGCCTCTGGCTCGCTGAACCGCGTTGGGATCCGGCGCACCCGGGCCCGATGCCGATCCGTCCCGGCGAGGAGGCCCGCGTGGGCGACGCGACCGTCCGCTATCTGGCGCCATATCCAGGAATCCCGCGGCTCTGGTTCATCCGCTCGGACCGTCCCCTCGAGCCGATTCTGGCGGAGGCCGGCGTGCCGATTCACTACGGTTACGTTCAGAAAATCTGGCCTCTGGATGCGTATCAGAGCCTGTTCTCCCGGGTCCCCGGAAGCGCGGAGATGCCGTCCGCGGCGCGACCGATTACTCCGAGAATCGAGGAGGCTCTCGAGGCGGCGGGCGTCCGATTCACCTCCGTCGTGCTGCACTCGGGCGTCAGCAGTCTGGAGATCGAGACGGACTCCGTGGAACAGCAAGCCGTGTACCCCGAACCGTTTCAGGTCTCACGATCCGCGGCCGAGATGGTGAACCGCACCCGCGAAGAGGGTCACCGTGTCGTGGCCATCGGGACCACGGTCGTCCGCGCGCTCGAGTCCGCATGGACCCCGGACGGCTTGCGGCCGCGGCAGGGCTTCACGCGTCTCTTCGTCCATCCCGGAAATCCGGTGCGATCGGTCGACGGCCTGCTCACAGGGTTCCACGACCCGGTCACGAGCCATCTCGCCATGCTGGCCGCCCTGATCGGCCTGCCGCGCGTCATGGCCGCCTACCACGAGGCGATCGCGAACGGGTACCGGTGGCACGAGTTCGGGGACAGCCACCTGATTCTTCGGAAGTGACCGGACGCCGTCGTGTGGAGCCGGCCATCACGGCCGAATGTTCTGGTTCATTCGGAACAAGTTCTGCGGATCGTACTTCCGCTTGAGGGCGACGAGCCGCTCGTACTTCTCCGGGTCGTATGCGGCCCGGACCCGTTCCGCTCCCTCTTCTCGCTCCTCCCCGAGGTAGTTCACGTAGACGCCGCCCGAAGCGAACGGTTCCATCGCCTTCCACAGCTCTCGAGTCCATGCGATGTTCACCTCGTCCTCGGCAGGATCGGACCACAAGGACGTGATGACCAGGTCGAACCGCGCGTCCCGA
>VBME01000008.1 GCA_005878995.1 Methanobacteriota archaeon
AGCAAAGGATGTCCGTTCGCGTGCTCCTTTTGCACGGTCGCCAAGACGGCGTGGAAGTACCGTTCCGCGAACAGTGTGCTGGAGGAACTCGGCCACCTTCGGGACCACTACCGGATCCGGACCGTCTCGTTCTTCGACGAGACCTTCACGATGAACAAGAAGCGGGTCCGAGAGCTCTGCGAAGGGATTCGCCGCGAGCGGATCGACATCCGATGGTATTGCAACACCCGCGTCCACCTGGTGGACCCGGACCTCCTGAGGACGATGCGTTCGGCCGGATGCAGTGGCATCTCCTTCGGGGTCGAATCGGGGAACCAGCAGATCCTGAACAGCGTGAGCAAACAGGCAACGGTGGCCCAGGCGGAACAAGCGATCCGATGGGCTAAGGAGGCGCACATCAAGACGTACTGCGCGTTCATCCTCGGGCTCCCGGGAGAGACGGGAGAGTCCGCGATGGACACGATCCGGTTCGCGCTCCGGACGCTCCCCAACGGGGCTCAGTTCAATGTGCTCGCCCCGTACCCGGGAACGGAGCTGTACGAGACGCTGCAGGCGAGCGGTGCCCTGCCGGACCTCAACTGGCGCGCCTTGTATCAGGACAGTGCCGTCGTCGGGACGGATGGGTTGTCGAAGGCCGAGCTCAATCGACTCCGGAAGCTCGCGTACACGAAGCTCTACTTCAGCCCACGGTGGTGGTGGCAAAACCTCCGGTTCGCCCTCGAGAGCCGGGACGATTTCGAGCTCGCCTCGCGGTACGGCCTCCGGGTCTTGTCGAACTACTTCGTCCACGGGATGCAAGGTTCTCACTAGGGATTCGATGAACTCTCTCGTCGCGACGCTGGAATCATGAGCCTTCGGTTCGTGGAGTTCGAATTCGAGCGCCTCCCGGCGTTCGGTCAACCTCCCAGAGGGGCCCGGGTCGTGGGCGCGAAGTTCGCCTGTGGTTGCGAGTGGCGCCTGGTCGGCAACAACAAGATGCAGGTGTACTGTCGGATTCACAGCGCCTAACTTTCCTTGCGACGACGCTGGACCCAAAGGAGACGGGTTGTTGCGGAACGCTTCGATGTCTCGGATGTCGTCCGATCGGGCCGCGTTGAGTCTGTGAGAATCCCCTACTGCCGTGCGGGCCGGGAACTCGCCTTCGCCGCCTTCAAGCCGAACAGCGTCCCAAGAAGCGAACTTCGTGAGACCGACCACGTCGTTCGAACGAGAGATCTCGGCCCGCGAGCGCGGAATCGACCCCGACCGTGGCGCGGCCCACGGCTCATGGCGATGAGCTCGATGAACAATGCGCAAAATCTCGCGAAGTACTCGACCTTGCTCACTCCGAGAGACTCGGCGTGCCTTGCAATGAGGTAGGCGCCGCTCCAGGCGTATTGGGGCAGATTGGGACCGAGGGTTTCGCGGGTGGGCCCCCAGGAACGACGGTGCCAGACGATCGCTTCCGGCACATCCGTCACTCGGACCCCGCTCAAGGTGAGCTTGATTCCGATGTCGTGATCGTCGAATCCGTAGGCGAGGTTCTCGTCGAATCCACCGACCGCTTCCAGCCAGGACCTTCGGAATGCCATGTTGCACCCGGCGGGGCAGAGGTGAAGGTCTCGAAGCCAGAACCGGAAGCTGCCGTCGCTGATGATCCGGCCATCTTCGGGATCTCGCACTTGCCCGCCGAGCGCGGTTGTTCCGTTTCGGAAGTGCTTCGCGAGGCTCTCGATCCAACGCGGGTCCGCGATCGCATCGTCGTCGATGAATGCGACCCACTCGCCTTGCGCGGAAGACCATCCCAGGTTTCTCGCGTTCCCGAGTCCGGCTCGCCCACGTTGCCATACGACGCGGGTTGTGGGTCCCTGGGATCTCAGGTCTTCTACGACGTGCGCCGTGTCAAGGTCTCCCTCGACCCCGACCACGAGGATTTCCCTCGGCAACACGGACTGGTCGTACAGGCCTTTCAAACAACGGCGAAGCCGTTCGGACCGTTTCCAGGAGCAGACGACGACGCTGAGACCACCGTCCACCAACGCCGCATCCCCACCGATAGGGTCGATCCGACTTGCTGGCATCGCGTTCAACGGACCAGCACCTTGTTCCAGCGACCTCCGATCGCGTCTCGGAAGTTCCGTCCCATCGCCCGGCCGCTGAAGGAGAACCGCTTTCCATCCACCAGGGTGCGGTCCCCCACGGACGACAGCGTGTGAATGCCCTGCCGACGGGGCCCGTCGCGGAAAGGGCTGACGATGGCGACTTGCTCCTCGCGAAATTCCTTCGTCGTCAGGCGGACAATCCGGTTCAGGACCACGGAGCCCCCGTAGGTCTCCGAACAGTCTTGGGCGGGGCGGTACAGGTCCCCGTCGAAACGGAACGGAGTGCCGGCGGGGGCGGAGGACCGAATGTCTGTTTTCACGGGATTCGCCTCGTGAGGCTGCCAAGGACCGAGGAGATCGGGGGCGTGCCAGATTCGGAGCTTCGTGAAAAGGCCGTCCTCCGCATCCGTGTGCATGAGCCAAAACCGGCCCTCGTGTTCGAAGACGGTGTTGTCCACCGCGGCAACTCCCCGGATGAGGGTCGCTTCCTTGGTCCACCGATGGGGGAACTCGACGGCACGGTACAGCGCCACCTCGCGACCCTGCGAGGTCTCCGGGATGCAGAACACCGTCCCTCGTCGCTCGACCAGGAACGGATAGGATGCATGGAACGGGAGGTCGAGGACGACTCGGGGACCCGAGACGCCCCCCTTTGCGTCCAGGCTTGCGGCCGAAATGACTCCCTTACGGGTTCCGAGGTCGAACTCCTCGAAGAGGACTTCCAGGCGGTCTCCTCTCGGGAGCCCAAACGGATCCGCTAGATACTTTCCGCGGTCCGGGAGCGGAAACCAGTGGACATCGGGTCTCGAATCGGGCTCAAGAAAGGAATGGATGGGCGCATCGACGATTCCGACATGCCAGTGCTCGTGGCGGAACGCGAGGGTGTACTCCTCCCGGAGGAACTCTCGGACTCTTCGAGCGGCAACGGGGACCTGACTCACGCAATCCGCACGAGATTGTCGAGGACGGATATCGGCCTCATCGCTTACATCCGACGCGTTCTCCTCCACCTCGAACACGACCCGTGTCGCTCGTGTCGCACGGAGCCTTGAGGACCGTTGATTGTCCGGTAGAGGTCGGATAGGTGGAACACTGACACGCGTCCTGGCACGCCGGAGACCAAACCTTCCCGCTTCGGCAGCCGTGGCGCGTCGATTTATCGACCCCGGAGGTGGGCTCCGTGTGGGATCGCTGGACACGTGAAGCCATCCACCGCGCCGGATGGACGGACGAATCCGGCCCATCCTTCGCGCGGACGCACCCAGGGCTGGATTCCGATCCCTCCCAGGCGGGTGAAACGGTCCGATGAGCGAGGCTCCTCGGATCGGGATGCTCACTCCGCATGTCGGACTGTGCCCCGCTGACGGGGTTGAGGTCTTCAATCAATACCTCCAGCATGCCCTCGGAAACCTCGAGATCTTCGTGGACTCGCTCCCGGACGGGCATCGGCATATCGACGAGCTCGATCGGGTCGGTCTCGAGCTGCCCTACCAGGCGTTGCACGCGGCCCGTGTACTGGTCCGCCGACATCGGGAGGAGCCGTTCCAGCTGATCATCTGCAACGGAGTCCATGGTTGGCCCCCTTCCTTGACGAGGCTCGGTGTGCCGTTGGTGCAGGTGTACCACCTCACGATGGCGGGG
>VBME01000058.1 GCA_005878995.1 Methanobacteriota archaeon
AAGGTCGGACGCTGACAGATGTGGCAGAGGACCGCGACGGCCACGTGGCACGAAAGGCGCACGAGCCCATCAGCCTTTGCGACATCCGCCGTAAACATGTTGACGAAGGCGTGACCCGCCTCTCTTCATGATTGCACGACCCGTCGCTGTTGCGCGCGACGCTGGAACGATTCGATTTCTGTTCGCGGGATGGAGACGTTCCCCATCGTCACCATGGCCCCAAGACCGTGTAGCTCTTCTGCGAGTTCCACGGCGAGTGGCCGCGGAAGAAGGAATACAGATTGTCCGATCCAGACGACGCCGGCGCGGAGGATGTACGGCACGGGAGAATCGGGCCCGGCATCCTTTCGACCGAAGATGAGGTGAGCCACCCTCGAGGCTGCTGAGCGATTGATCGCCGAGACGTCGTAGGACAGCAGCATGAGGGGGGCGGGTGTTTCACTCAATGCGGTTTGGGTCATCGGAGACTCATACTATAGTCATATTATAACTATTCTCCGGAGAGGTGAGTGAAAGTAAACGGAGCACGGTAGTCCCCGGAAGGACCCCTGGGAGGCTCCGTAAACATGTTTACGGCTGGACGGCGCGGCGTGTCGGCAAGGGTTGCCTGTCGTGCGCGTTGTAAACATGTTGACGCGGTCGCCAACGACGGATCGCGAGGATGGCGGTTCAACTAGAGCGCGCGCAACTCGCCGAATGTCGTCGATCGCTCCGCGAAGGCGTTGTGCTTGTGGATCGACTCTTCCGCCTCGGACTTCACGCGCGCCCATGTGGAATCCGGCATCTTCGGATACCGTTTCAGCAACCGGTCCAGGACGTCCCGCACGACATCCTCGACGAACTTGGGGTTCCGGTGGGCCATCTCGACGAGCCGCCCCTCGTCGGGTCGCTTGAGCAGTCCGTACGTCGGGGCGGACAGCGAATCTTCGACGATGTCGATCAGCTCGTCCGCCTCGATCTCGTGACCCGCGGGCTCCTGCAGGATGAGCGTAGTCCGATTCCTCTGGTTGTGCGTGATGATCGGCACCCCCTCGGGCCACCGGGCGAGTTCCGGGTGTTCCTTCATCACGTCGTCCCGCACGGTCTCCATGGCGCACGGGCACGCGGTCATGCCGACGACCTCCACGCCGATTGACCGGACGACCTCCCGCTCCCCGCGCCGCGCGCTCGCGCGGCCCACGAGCCGGTACGGCTCGAGCGACGTGCGGCCCCACGGCGACGTGCGTTCCAGAAAATATTCCGCGGTCGCCCACACCTCGGACGTCGTCGCGTAATCGTGCCGCTTCAGGAGGAGGAGGGCGATGACCTCCGTGAGTTCCTCGAGGCTCCCGACGGGCTCCCGGACGGAACGGTCGACGACTTCGTTGATCGCCTCGAGGTTCCGGGAGAGGTGCGATCCTTTCTGGTCGTGCGGGAGATCGACGAACACATCGAGCGTCGTCGTCAGCGTGACGGAGCGATTCGGCCGACGGACCTGGACGGGCTTGAGGACCCCCGTGACGCCGACCTTGTTCAGGCGGAAGCCGTTCGCGACCCGCTCGCTCTGGACGTCCTTTGGGATGGACTCAACCCGCCGGGGGCTTACCGACCGGTACACTTAAAACTTGCCGGCGTGAGTGCGTCGAAGCGCATCGTCGGTCGCCGCGATCCCTCCGCTCCGAACCGAATAAAGAGGTCGCGAGGGCCGTGCCGCCGCCTCTCGACGGGGCCGCCCGAAGCCCTCGCGGGTGGGCGTTGGTTGGGGGGAGGATTGTTGAGCGTGCCTAACGGAGGCCGATGAACCCCTGGTCGTTGAAGGCCACGGGCCCCAGGTCCCACGCTGCCTCGACGGACTCGGCCGGCTGGACCTCGACGGGGACCGCATGGTTGTTCTGCTCCTCGATCTCCTTCGCCGCGTTCTCGACTTCCTCGGCGAGGGTCGTGAGGTATGACTTGCTCAGGTGCTCCACGACGCCCTGGACGATCGTGACGACCATGTAGCTGATGATCTGCATCGCCTCGTTGAAGGGCAGCTGATCCGCGAACCGGTTCAAGGAGTCGTTCTCCACGACGATCACGCTGTCCGCTTCCCGCCGGAGATCCTCGAGTCCCTGCCGGGCGGTCTCCGCGCGGCCCTCCGTCTCGAAGGGCAAGATCGCAACCCCGATGGTCACCGCGCCGTTCGCGCGGGCGGCCCGCGCGACGACCGGCGCCGCGCCCGTCCCCGCGCCGCCGCCGAGGCCCGCGACGACGAAGACGATGTCCGATGAAAGGGATTCGCGGAGCGACCCTTCTTGGTCCTCCGCCGCCGACCGCGCCGCGGCGATCCGATCGTCGCCCGCGGCGTGGGGAAGAAGGATCTTCAGGTCACATTCCGCCTTGGAGAGCCCAGAGGGGTCGGTGTTCACGGCGATCGTCTCGACGCCCTTGATGTCTCGGTTGTAGAGCGCGCTCACCATCTTGCCACCCGCGCCCCCGACCCCGACGACCGAGATTTTCGGGTCCACGGCGTCCTCAAACAGGCTGCTGATGACCTCATCCACGTAGTCTCGCGGCACCATCTATTCCGGCCTCCACCTTATCGTTCGACGGATTGAGGGAGGCCAGAAGGCAGTTTCCCGGGCTGAAGGCGTGCATCCCATCCCTTCATGAAAGGTTCCCATCCCTTCCCTTTTTCCTGGTCCGGGTTAACTCCCTTCCGGCGTCCTACACGCCCGCCGTGCGTCATGGGGGAATGACTCCCTCTTTGTCTCCCGTCGAGACGGAGACCACCTTTCCGGTCATCTTGTCGACTTCCTGCCGGTGGTCCTGGATCTCCTTCACCCGCTCCCGCGTGAACCACTCCTCGATGCTGCGGACGATCGCGTGCTCCCGGCTCAGGAAGTACCCGTCCGCCACGAGGCGGTCGACCAGTTCGAGGTAGTACCGCGGGACGCGGATTGTCACCGTGTTGCCGCCCTCGCGGATCGTTTGGATGTACGCCTGGACCGCGTCGCGGACCAGCGCGGAGCGGTTCCCGTGCGACGTGTTCTCTTTCAAGAACCCGTCGATCAGCTCGAGGTTTTCTTTCTCGAGCCGCAGCGTGATCCGCTCGTTTTCGTCCATCCCGATTCCCCCGCCTGGACCGCGGGAACCCGTATGACACGGTCATACAACATTCCGCGCGATTTTTGGCGTGTTGTCCGCGGTAGGGGGAAGCACGGTACTTATACCCTTTGTCAATTGTCATACGACGTAGGACAAAGGGCCTCCATCGGCTAGCGGAATCGACCGCCGACCGCCACCTTGATTTTTATTTCGTATGCTAGATGTAAGACGCCAAGATCTCTCACTTCGGACGCTCAGATTCGAGGCGTCCGACACCGGGAAAAGCTTTACGAGAAACGCTCCTATCTGCGCGCGTGGCGAAGACGTCCCGCTCGCGGCGTGGCCGGAAACCGTCGGCTCGGGCCCATCGCGCGGCCGCAACGCGGAAGCGCCGGTCTCCTCCGCGGTCGAAGCCACGTCGTCGTCGAAAACCCGTCAAGTCGGCGAGAGCGCGACCGCGCCGGGGGCCGCCTGCCCGTCGAGTTTCGAAGCCCGCACGCCCGACCGACCCGTTTGACTTTCGGCGGTTCGAGCCGAAATGGCAGGCCGCTTGGGAAAAGGCCGGCGTGTACGTCGCCCGGGCGGACCCGACTCGTCCGAAGTGGTACACGACCGTGCCGTATCCGTACATGAACGGGTATCAGCACCTCGGATTCGGCTCGTCCTTCCTGCGGGCCGAGTTCCAGTCCCGGTTCCGGCGCATGCTCGGGTACAACGTGCTCCATCCGCAGAGCTTCCATTGCACGGGCCTCCCGATCCTGGGCGCCGCGAAGCGGATCGCGGAGAACGAGCCGAAGCAATGGGAGATCCTGCGCCAGATGGGGATCCCGGACCGGGAGATCCCGAAGTTCGCGGACCCGATGCACTGGATCGAGGTGTTCCCCGCGGGGACGATGGCGGACCTGAAGGCGCTGGGCGCCGCGGTCGACTGGACGCGGTCGTTCATCACGACGCCGCTCAACCCGCCCTACGACGCGTTCGTCCGGTGGCAGTTCCTCCACCTGAAGGCGGGCGGCTACGTGAAGATCGACAAGCATCCCGTGATTTGGTGCCCGAAAGACCAGGCGCCGATCGGGGACCACGATCGCTTGGAGGGTGAGGGGGAGACCCCGATGGAGTACACGCTCCTCAAGTTCCCCCTGGCGGACGGTCGGTTCCTCGTCGCGGCGACGATCCGCCCGGAGACCGTGTTCGGCCAGACGAACCTGTGGGTCGATCCCGAGGTGACGTACGTCGTCGCGCAGGTCGGCGACGAACGGTGGATCGTGAACGAGCTCGCGGCGAAGAAACTCGCGGAGCAAGGCAAGTCCGTCGCGGCCGAGGCGCGGATCCCGGGGACCGAGTTGCTCGGCCGGGACGCGGTGGCTCCCGCCATCAACCGCGCGATCCCGATCCTCCCGAGCTCCTTCATCGACCAAGGCCGCGGGACGGGGATCGTCACGAGCGTCCCGTCGGACGCCCCGGACGACTACGTCGCCCTGCGGGATTTGCAGCAGGACGACGCCCAGCTCGCGAAGTATGGACTGGACGCGGAACGCGTTCGGGGGATCAAGCCGATCCCGATCATCCGGACGCCCGGCTGGGGCCCGTTGCCCGGGGTCGAGGCGGTCGAGCGGCTCGGGATCCGGAATCAGGGGGACCGCGAGAAGCTGGAACAGGCGAAGGCCGAGGTGTACAAGAGCGGCTTCTACCGCGGCGTCCTGAACGAGAACTGCGGTCCGTTCGCGGGCGTGCGCGTTGAGATCGCCAAGGAGGAGATCCGAAAGGAGCTGACCTCGAAAGGCCAGGCGGATCTCATGTACGAGCCGAGCGCCCCGGTCGTCTGCCGCTGTATGACGCCCGCGATCGTCAAGGTCGTCGACAACCAATGGTTCCTCGCGTACGGCGATCCGGCGTGGAAGGCGCAGGTGCACGAGGCGATTGCGTCGATGGAACTGCATCCGGAGGCCCTGCGAAAGTGGTTCGACTACGTGACGGACTGGCTTCATGACTGGCCGTGCACCCACCATCGCGGCCTGGGGACGATCCTGCCGTGGGATTCGAACTGGGTCATCGAGTCCCTGAGCGACTCGACGATCTACATGGCGTACTACACGATCGCCCATGCGCTGCAAGGCGGCGCGCTCCGGTCGCACGTCCCGTGGGCGCAACGCCTTGACGACGCCTTCTTCGATTACGTCTTCCTGGGGAAGGGCAGCTCGCGGGCGGTCGCCAGCCGCCTGGGCCTCGAGGTCGAGGTGATTGAAGGCCTGCGGCAGGAATTCGCATACTGGTACCCGGTCGACCTGCGCAACACGGGCAAGGACCTGGTGCAGAACCACATGACGTTCTGCCTGTTCGTCCATGCCGCCGTGTTTCCGAAGGAGCTGTGGCCCCGCGGCTACGGGGTCAACGGCTGGGTTCGCCTCGAGGGTCGCAAGATGTCGAAGTCGAAAGGGAACGTATGGTACATCCGCGACGCGGTCCACGAGTGGGGGGCGGATCCGGTCCGGATGGCCGTGGCGAACGCGGGAGACGGCCTCGACGACCCGAATCTGGACCTCGAGTTCGCGGCCACGGCCACGGCGCGGCTCCGCGATTGGTTCCGGTTCGCGACCGGGAAACCCCGCAGCCGGCAGGAGCGGCACGGCATCGACGCCTGGTTCCTGAGTGTCCTGAACCGTGCAATTCAGGCGACTCGGGCGTCGATGGAGGAGATGAACTACAAGACCGCCTTGCGCCACGGGTACTTCGATATCCAATCCGCTTGGTCCTGGTACCTCCGGCGATCGGAGGGCCGGCCGAGAGCGGATGTCCTTCGTCGGTTCATCGAGGTCCAGACGAAGCTTCTGGCACCGTTCGCGCCGCATGCCTGCGAGGAGATTTGGCATCGGATTGGCGGCGATGGGTTCGTCGTCAACACCGCGTACCCGGTCGCGATTGCGGATGAGATCGACCCACGCGCGGAAGCGGCGGAGTCCCTGTTGCAAGCGACGCTGGCGGATGTCCGCGAGATTCTCAAAGTCACTCGGATCCAGCCGAAGCGCATTGCGTTGTACACCGCGCCGGATTGGAAGGTCCGCGTCTACGAGATTGCGCGTGCGCTGGCGAAGGAAGGCCCCATCCGGATGAACGCCCTAATGGAGCGAGCCCTTGCGGAGCCCGGCATGCGGGAACGGGCAAAGGAACTCTCCGCGTACGCAAAGCGCCTCGGTGACGAGCTCCAGCACGCGAAACCGGATGAACTGGATCGAATTGGATCCGTCGAGGAGTTTGCGATGTTCCGGGAGAACGCCCACTTCCTGACGAAAGAGCTCCGCGTTTCGGTCGACGTGTTCCGCGCGGACGATTCGCGACGATGGGACCCCACGAAGAAAGCGGACCACGCCGTCCCCGGGCGGCCTGCGATTTACGTGGAGTGAATTCATGAAGATCGCGCGGCCCTCCAAGCCGGAGGCGCCGTTCAAACGGAAGCGCAGCCCGCCGCCCCAGGCGACGAAACTTCTCCGGTACTCCTTCCTTTCCGGCGTCGTCTTCATGGTCCTCTTGGCGATCGTCTTCCTCCCCCGGATGTTTCCGAACCAGGTCCCCGTGGAGATCGTGAATCCGGGGAACAACGGCAAGCTTCGCCTGGATACGACCAACGGCACAAGGCTCTACATCGATACGACGACCGTTTCCCTCGAACTCGCGAAATTCAACGCGAACTTCACCCGCGACGGAATCGTGATTGGGAACCTGAGTGCCGGCCTCGTCGGAGGGAACGCGACCCTCCGGTTCGTCGACGCAAATGCGGACAACCTCCTGGATGCGGGCGATTATTTCGTGGTCACGGTGTCCTCGACCGGCTGCTACCACTTCGAGGTTTTCCAGATCGATGTTGGCCGGCTCGCTGGCTACTTGGAATGGGGCACGGGCTGCCCCGTGACGTAATGTTTAACTGAACGCGGCCAATTGGCGCCGCCGCGGGCCTGTAGCTTAGCTAGGTAGAGCGATCGGCTCTTATCGCGCGTCCCGCTCGGACGTCCGAGGGACACCGATA
>VBME01000059.1 GCA_005878995.1 Methanobacteriota archaeon
CGAACGGCGGCGTGGGTTCCGCCATCGACAGTGCGTACGCGGGAACCGTGTCTCGAGAGGCCACCAGTCCCCGGAGTCCTGACGCGATGACGACTTCGACTTTCGCCGAGCGCTGGGCCCACGCGTTGTCCGGGACATTACGGTACATGTTCCCTTGGAACCGGCGGTACGCGGGAAGGAGCCCGCCCGGTCGGACCGAGCCTTTCGGGCTCTTGAGAAGCACTTCCTCCCGCAGTTCCTCGAGCTTCGCCCGGACCGTTGCGGGCAAGCCCGCCGAGATCGCGTCGACTTCGGGGCCTTCGGACGACCCACCCGTCGCCTTGCGCGTGCTCTCGGGAATCAACACGACAATCTCCGGACCCGCCATCGACCTAAGGAACGCCGCAGCCGGCATTAGCTCTTGCGACCGGGAGAGAGTTGCAGCCCGAACCTAACGCGCCGCGGGGGCTCGCGCCGACCGGGTGGCCCGGGACGTCGGCGTCAGCCATCGTGTGACGACATCCTCATGGCCTCGCGCATACGCACTCGCTGGTACCGTCTTGGGATCCTGCCACGACAACTCTGCGTACCAGGGCGGCACCTGGAGCTCGTATCCGGTGGGTGGCGTCCCGTCGATGAAGAACCAGATGTCGTAGTGCATTGCTCCCGGGACCATCTTGGAAGGATAGAAGTCGGTCTCGGACCGGGGTTCGGAGTACCGCATTCCCGGAATCCTGAGGATTTCCTCCCCGATTCGCCGCGCGGCGTCGCGGGGATCCTCGCCGAACTTCAGGTGGCTCGCGGGCACGGTCCAACCCTTTCCATGGGTCCGCCGACGGTCCGGGTCCAGGCCGGCCAAGGATTCCCACTTCGGGTCATCCGCGTACTTGCCGAGCAGGATCTTGCCGCGGCGTGTGACGAACAGATAGCCGCAAACGCAGAGGCCGGCGGGCGGGAGTTCTCGGAACCCTGCAGGCGGCGCATGTTTCATGAGCCACAGGAACGGACCAGTACCAGACATGCGGGAGCGAGCGCGTGAATCGAGAAAAAGATTGCTCGATCTCTCTCCTCCGATCGTCGCGGCGACATCCAACCGCCGGATCGGGCCCAAAAAGACTAAGGAGCCGGCCCGAGTGTGCGGTGCGGCCGATGCCAACCGAACGCCCGAAACGGAAGTTCAAACGGCTCTTCCTCGCGGCCGATCTGCATGGTTCGGAGATCACGTTTCGCAAGTTCTTGGCGGCGGCCACGTTCTACGAGGTCGACGCGCTCCTCATCGGAGGCGATCTGACCGCCAAATCGATCACCCCGATCGTGCAGCAGAAAGACGGCCGGTACCAGACCCGACTCGCCGGCGCGGCCCGCGACAACTTGACCGAGGCCGAATTGGAGCCCATCGAGAAGGCGATCGCGGACTCGGGACCGTATCCGGTCCGGATGACGGAGGATGAGTACGCCCGCTTTCGCGCGAATCCGGACAAAGTCGAGTCTCTGTTCACCGACCGAATGATCGACCAAATCCGGCGATGGACCCAGATGGCCGAGAGGCACCTGGCCCCACTTGGTATCCCGCTATACTGGATCGGCGGCAACGACGACAAGCCGGAGGCCCTCATCCACGTGGAATCAACGCCTCACGTCCACTACGTCGACGAGAAGGTGGCGCGGTTCGATGAGGACCATGAGATCCTGGGATTCGGATGGACGAATCCGTCGCCGTGGAACACTCCGAGGGAACTCTCCGAGGACCGTCTCAAGAAACGTCTCGATCCGCTCCTAAGCCGCGTCGAGGACCCCGCCCGCTGCATTTACCTGATGCACGCTCCTCCGTACGAGACCGGGTTGGACATTGCCCCGAAGCTCGACGCAACGACGGACCCGCCACGTCCAGTGTTGCGCGGGGGTCAGCAGGTCCTGATCCCGGTCGGGAGCACGACCTTCCGTTCCGCGATCCTCGAAACGCAGCCGGTCCTTGGGCTCCACGGGCACATCCACGAGACGAAGAACGCGGCGAAACTCAAACGGACCGTATGCGTGGACCCGGGGTCCGAGTACAGCGCAGGGACGCTCCGCGGTGCGATTATCAACCTCGAGCGGGACCGCGTCCTGAGCTACCAGTTCACGACGGGCTGAACCTGGCCGAAACCAGCGATTCGCGATGCCGGAAGGCAGTCTTCTAAATGGGCGGAATTTCTTTGTATGCGAGATCCAGGTTAATCCCGACGCTCCTTAGATACGCCCGGCGGACGAAGTAGTAGACAGACCAACCCACGAATATCGCGAGCATGATCAGGAGCGATTGCACGCCCGTGAATCCCATCGACAAATTGGCGATGCCGAGGAACGGCTCGACGATGTAAGCATACAGCATGACCGCGCTGAACACCGCCGCAATTGCCCCGCAAATTGTGATAACTGGAATCGGACCGAGCTTGTATTTCGCGATCGGAGATGTCCGGTAGACCTCGCGTCGAGTCCTCGGGAAGACCGCCCCGCCAATCGCCGTCCCGATGTACATCACGGTTGCCACCGTCGTCACCGCGAGGGTATAGGTCAGGTAGCCTGGAACCATGTTGTAGATGTACGCATAGAGGTAGCCGCCCAGGACGAGGAAGATGACATGGGCATAGACGGGTGTGTGGGTGCGCGGGCTCACATGGCTAACGACCTTGGGCAGCGCCCCGTCAATCGACATCGCCACGGCGACGCGCGTCCATCCGATGATGACGTTGAAGACGACCTGTAATGCGTTGAGCAGGATCCCGATAATCATCAGGAAAAGGATAATCGGGTTGTCCGTGAGCATTAGGGCGAGGTTGCTGAACCACGGGGCAATCATCGGCAGGGGCGGAGTCACGAAGGAGGCGGCCGCCGCACCGGACAGCCAGTTTTGCCCGACCGTCTGAATCATCGCGAAGGCGAGGATCGCCATCAACACCATACTGAACAGGCCCCCGCCGAGATTGATGAACATCTGATTGCGGAGGCTCTGCGCCCCCTGGATTTCGCCCGCCTGCTCCTGTGCATATCCAACCCAACCCAAGCTTGTGAGGGCCACCGGGGCGACAAGCAGCGTCGTGAACCATGCCGCTTCCTGCGTAGGTGTGAAGTAGCCCGAGAGGAGGTTCTGGTAGGTCAGACCGCCCGCGCCGACGATGACCTGGGTGGCGCGATCGTATCGCGCGATGAACGTGGAAGTCGGCGTGAGGAAGAACATCACGACCATCAGGACGAAGCTCAGCAGGAATCCGTACCACATGACCCACTGAATCTTGACGAACCAGCGGAAGCTCTTGATCAACACAAGGGCCGCAATCGTCGAGGAGACCATCGTGGTTACCATCGCGCCGGTCGGGGTGGCAAACCAAATGCCCCAGTTGATGAACGTCTGGTTCCCCATGGTGAGGCCGAGTCCGAGGAACATCGGCGAAAGGCCGAGGACGGCGACGAGCCACCCCCCGAGCGCCTGCCACTGCAGGAAGAACGTGATGATCATCGTGGAAACAATCGCGAACCCGAGCCACGGCTTCAGCGTCCGGCTTTGGAACACATAGTCGCCGCCGGTCCGGGGCATCGCTGAAGCCAGACCCGCGTAAACAACGGCGAGGAATCCGGTGAAGATTCCGGTAATGATGATTCCGGTCCAGACGTTCGCGTTGGGGAATGCCGCAAGCGTCGTGATGTATACCCAAGGAAAAATGACGCCAATGTTGAGGACGTTGTACGCGAAGGCGGAATACGGCGACATTACTCGGACAAGCCCCGAGGCCCGTCGCGTGAACACCTGCACTTGCGCGGTCGCGGTCGCTCCCGGTCTCGCAAAAACGTCGACTTCGCCCACGGTCCCCGCTCCCTCTCCCGCGGGCCGGTAATCGGTCGTCCGTTCATCAAACTTTTGCCGACCCCTTTGGGCTTGCCAAAACAGTCGTGCACATCCTTATACGGACCTAGCGATTCGCGCGACGCGCGTTGGCTGCGGCGAGCCTCCCACATCCGCTG
>VBME01000060.1 GCA_005878995.1 Methanobacteriota archaeon
AGCACCTCTGCGGGGTCCTCGGCGATCTCCGCGACCGCGTGTTGGACGGCGTCCGCCAGCTCCAGGAGGAGTTCCTTCACGACCGACCTACCGCCTTTCTTGATATAGAATTAACTCCCTTCGTCCCGCGGATCTGACTTGGCGGGCTCTCCTCTTGTCCCACCGCGGCCGGCATTACCGAGGATGGCGAGACGAAACGGTGTTTGTGGTCGTGGTTGTCAGCTTGGCATCGTGTGGCCTACTCGCGGTGGCCTTGGCGGTCGATTACGTGGAGTACTGCACTGGATACCCTGTCGTCGACTGCGGCCCGATTTCGCTCTCGGACCTCGGGTGGCTGTTGCTTGGATGGTCGCTCTTAGGCCTAATCCCCAGTGCTTTTCTGGTTACACTCGCGTACTACTTCGGACGGGAAGAACACCAGTCAAGGGCCCATCCTCGAATCGCCTGAGCCTAGTCACTCGTCGCTATGCTTATATAGAAGTCCCCCTATAGCCAAGCGTCCGAATCCCATATTCGGAGGAACCAACATGATGCCAGCAGGTACGCCGATTCTCGTCTTGAAGGAAGGGACGCGCCGCGAACGCGGCAAGGGAGCTCAGTTCAACAACATTGCGGCCGCGAAGGCGGTCGCCGATGCGGTCCGCTCGACTTTGGGACCGCGCGGCATGGACAAGATGCTCGTGGACAGCCTCGGAGACGTCGTCATCACGAACGACGGCGTGACGATCCTGAAGGAGATTGACATCGAACATCCTGCGGCGAAGATGCTCGTCGAGGTCGCGAAGACCCAGGACGAGGAGGCCGGCGACGGCACGACGACGGCCGTCATCCTGGCCGGGGAGCTGCTCAAGCGGGCGGAAGACCTGATTGACCAGAACATCCACCCCACCGTGATTGCCGCCGGGTACCGTCAGGCCGCAGAAAAGGCCCGCGAGGTCCTCGAAAAGGTCGCCTCAAAGATTTCGATTAAGGACACGGACACCCTCAAGAAGGTCGCGATGACGGCGATGTCCTCGAAGAGCGCGAGCGGCCACAAAGAGCTGTTGGCTGACATCGCGGTGAAAGCCGTCACGACGGTCGCGGAACAGCGCGCGGATGGCGCCTACTTCGTGGACGACGACAACATCCAGATCGTCAAGAAGCAGGGCGGTTCGATCGCGGACACGACGCTCGTCGACGGAATCATCGTGGACAAGGAGCGCGTGCACCCCGGGATGCCGAGCGAGGTGACGGACGCGAAGATCGCGCTGATCGACGCGGCGCTCGAGGTCAAGAAGACGGAGATCGACGCGAAAATCGAGATCACGGACCCGTCCCAGCTCCAAGCCTTCCTGAACGAGGAAGAGAGCATGTTGAAGCGGATGGTCGAGACGGTCAAGAAGAGCGGCGCGACCGCGGTCTTCTGCCAGAAAGGCATCGACGACCTCGCGCAGCACTACCTCGCGAAGCAGGAGATCTACGCGGTGCGCCGGGTCAAGAAGTCGGACATGGAAAAGCTCGCGAAGGCGACCGGCGGCAAGGTCGTGACGAAACTCGACGAGCTCTCGAAGGACGACCTCGGCTTCGCCAAGCTCGTGTACGAGAAGAAAATCGGCGATGACGAGATGACCTTTGTGACGGGCTGCAAGAACCCGAAGGCGGTCTCGATCCTCCTGCGTGGGGGCACGGAACACGTGGTCGACGAGCTGGAGAGGTCCCTCGAAGACGCGACGAGCGTCGTCGCGGTCGCCATCGAGGACAGCAAGGTCATCACGGGCGGCGGGTCGAGTGCGATGGAGATCGCGCTCGCCCTGCGTGACTTCGCGTCCACTATCGGCGGGCGTGAGCAGATTGCGATTGAATCGTTCGCGGACGCCGTCGAGATTATCCCGCGCACCCTCTCGGAGAACGCCGGCCTGGACCCGATTGACATCCTCATCGAGCTTCGGAAAGAGCACAAGAAGGGGAACAAGGCCGCGGGGATCAACGTCTTCACCGGCAAGGTCTCCGATATGAAGAAGGAGAACGTGATCGAGCCGATCCGCGTCGGAACGCAGGCGATTTCCTCGGCGACGGACGCGGCGGTCATGGTGCTTCGGATCGATGACGTCATCGCGGCCAGGTCTGGCGGAGGCGCAGGACCCGGCCCCGGCAAGGGCGGCGAAGGCGGCGAAGGCGGAGGCGACGGCGAAGATTTCTGAGGCCCCCGCAACGGGGGCCCCGGAGGTCCCCATGGTCTCAGAACCGCCCGGCGACGGGGACGGTCACGTCCCCGACGTCGTCGACCGCGTCGTTCGGCGCCTCGGCGCGCACCCCAGTCTCCCATCAATCGAGAGGTCGAGCCCTCCCGCGTTGGGACCCCCTTCGGCCGTGACCGACGAGAGCCGGTTGGTCCGAGATCCCGCTCCGGAAGTCGTCGTCGATGCCTCGTGGATCTACATCACGTTGGAATTGCCGGGCGTGTCGCGGGAAACGCTGGGAATCACCACGACGCAAGACCGTCTCACGGTCCACGCGTTGGACGCGGAGGGACGCACCTTCCATCGGGAGGTCGAGCTGCCCCAGCCCGTCGAGCCGGACGCCGCCAACGTGACGTACCGCAACGGAGTGGTCGACGTCACGCTCCGTCGGATTCGGGCCCATCGCGTGCGGATCAAGCGAGGTACATGAGATGAAAGAGAAGTCTCCCGCGTTCCAGGACGAGGAGGACCAAGAGGCCACCTCCCCCGAGTCGAAGGAGGCCGCACCGCGCGACGAACTCGCCGAACTGCGCCGCCAGAATGAGGAGCTCGTGACGAAGCTGAAGTATCTTCAGGCGGAGTTCGAGAACTACCGCAAGCGGGCGGACCGCGATGCGGAGACGGTCGTGAAGTTCGCCCACGAACTCCTGATTTCCCGCCTGTTGCCCGTCCTCGACGAGATGGACGCCGCGGTGGCGGCGCTCGACGGAAAGGCCGCAGAAGGGGTCCGGATGGTCCGCGCCAACCTCGCGAGGGCCCTCCACGACGCCGGCCTGAAGGAGATCCCCGCCGAGGGTCGGGTCTTCGATCCGTACGAGATGGATTGCATCGAGCAGGTGCCGGAACCGGAGGGGAAGGACGGAACCGTGAAGGAGGTCGTCCGGAAGGGGTATCGGCTCCACGATCGCGTCTTGCGTCCCGCTCAAGTGATTGTTGTCAAGAACAGAGGTGAAACGAATGGCTAAGATCATCGGAATCGACCTCGGCACGACCAACTCCGAGGCCGCGTACATGGAAGGGGGAACGCCTCGGATTATCCCGAGCGCCGAGGGCAGCGCGTACGGCGGGAAGATGTTCCCGTCCGTCGTGGCCTTCACGAAGGACGGGATCCTCGTCGGCGAGCCGGCGAAGCGACAAGCGGTCCTGAACCCCGACAAAACCGTCATGCAAATCAAGAGGAAGATGGGGACGGATTACAAGGTGCGGATCGAGGGGAAGGACTACACACCCCAAGAGATCTCCGCGATGATTCTCCGGAAGATCAAGACGGACGCGGAGGCGTTCCTCGGCCAACCCGTCAATCAGGCCGTGATCACTGTGCCGGCCTACTTCAACGACAACCAGCGGCAGGCCACGAAGGATGCGGGCAAGATCGCGGGCCTCGAGGTC
>VBME01000178.1 GCA_005878995.1 Methanobacteriota archaeon
ATCCAGACCGCGGCCCGTCGATGAGCGGCCCTCTTTTCCGCCGGTGCAAGTCCCACCCCTGGGAGGTGGCTTGCGCGACGCGAAAGTTGTCTGAGCCACATGTGTCGACGCGCCGGAGCCACCCAAGTCGCACGGGATGCGGACCTCATTCGACCGTGACGCTCTTCGCGAGGTTCCGCGGCTTGTCAATCGGACAGTCCCGCAGCCGCGCCGCGGCGTAGGCGAAGAGCTGTAGTGCGACGCTGACCGGTACCGGCGAGAAGATCCACGGGATCGAAGGTATCTCGATCACGTCGTCCACGAACTTCGGGAGTTCTTTGTCGCCCTCCGTGCCGATCGCCAAGACGGGCGATCCGCGGGCGCTCACCTCGCCGATGTTCGACCGCATCTTCTCGTACGTCGGATCCTGCACGGCCACCGCGACGACCGGTGTCGAGGAGGTGAGGAGGGCCAGCGGTCCGTGCTTCAGCTCGCCCGCGGCGTACGCCTCGGCGTGGATGTAGGAGATCTCCTTGATCTTCAACGCGCCCTCCATGGCGACGGGATAGTTCGCGTGTCGGCCGATGTAGAACATGTCTCTCGCGGTGCCGTACTTCGCCGCGAGCGCCTCGATTTCCTGGGCTTTGTTCAACACGTACTGCGCAGCCCGCGGGAGGGACCGCAACTGGTCCTTGAGCCGGTCGAGTTCGTCGTAGCCGAGGGTCCCGCGGTCCTGCCCCATCTTGAGTGCGACCAGGTACAGTGCCACGAGTTGCGCGATGAAGGTCTTCGTCGCGGCGACGCCGATCTCGATCCCGGCGCGCGTGTAGAGCGTCTTGTCGACCTCCCGCGTGAGGCTCGAGCCGAGGACATTCGTGATTCCGAGCGCCTTGCAACCGCGTCGACGCGCCTCGCGGGCGGCGCCAAGCGTGTCCGCCGTCTCGCCGCTCTGAGAGATCAGGATCACGAGGGGCCGCTCTGAAGGGGCCCGGCTATAGCGGTACTCCGACGCGAGCTCGGCGGACGCGGGGATCCGGGCGATTTCCTCGAAGACGTACTTCCCGACGAGGGCGGCATGGTACGACGTGCCGCAGGCGACGAGCTTCACGCTCGTGATCCCTTCCGAACTGAAGCCGTCCAGATCGAGGTTCGCGAGCCGACCGAGGAGCGTCTGGTGGATCGCTTGCGGAGCCTCGTGGATTTCTTTCAGCATGAAGTGCTCGAAGCCGCCCTTTTCCGCATCTTCCAGGGACCATGTGATCCGCTGCGGCTCGCGGGACATCGCGTTCCCTTCGAGGTCCTTGAGCGTGACGCCTTTCGGCGTGATGACGACCATCTCCTTGTCCATCACGTACACGACGCGGTCCGTGTACCGCAAGAGGGCGGGGACATCCGATGCGAGGAAGTTCTCGTCCGGGCCGATCCCGATGACGAGCGGACTTTCGTTCCGCGCCCCGATCACCTTCCCGGGTTCGTCCGCGTGGACCGCGAGGATCGCGTACGAGCCGCGGATATCGTGGAGCGCCTTCCGGATCGCGACCTCCAGGTCGCCCTCGTAATAAGCCTCGATCAGGTGGACGAGGCTCTCCGTGTCCGTCTGGGACGTGAAGGTGTGTCCGCGGGCCTCGAGCTTCTCTCGCAGGCTCGCGTAGTTCTCGATGATCCCGTTGTGCGCGAGCGCGATCTTGCCCGTGCAATCGACGTGAGGGTGGGCATTGATCTTCGACGGTGCGCCGTGAGTCGCCCAACGCGTGTGTGCGAGCCCGGTCGAGCCCTTCATCGGCGGGAGTTGCGCCTCGAGGTTCGCGATGAAGCCTTTGTCTTTCACGACCTGCAACCCGCTGCCGATGATCGCGACGCCCGCGCTGTCGTACCCTCGGTACTCGAGTCGCTTGAGGCCGTCGAGTAAGATCGGGAGCGCATCGCGGCGGCCGGCGTACCCGACGATCCCGCACATCTACAAGACCACCGCGCCAGAGGGTATCGTGCCGCGGAGCTTCGCACCGGACTCGACCCGGGCCCGTTCGTTCACGACGGTCCCGGGGGCCACCACGACGCCGTTCGCGATTTCGACGTCTTCTCCGATGAGCGCCCCGATTTGCGGCACCGCATGCCACGTGCCCTCGATGTTCACGTCCCCCGGGCCGGAGGCTGCGAGGAGTCCCGCGCGGGCGACGACGCCGGAGCCGATGACCGAATCCTGCACGACGCTCGAAGGGCCTAGGATCCCGTCGTCCATGAGGATCGAATTCGAGACGGTCGTGAGGGCGCCGATCCGGACGTTCCTCCCAAGGCTCGTCGACGGGAGCAGGACCGCGTTCGGCCCGATCTCGGAGCCCGAACCGATCGACAGCGGCCCCTGGAGGTACGCGCCGGACCGGATCACGCAGCCGTCGCCGATCGACACGCGACCGCGGATCGTGACCGCCGTTTCGATCGTCCCGGAGCGGATTTCGTGGAGGCCTTTCAGGGCCGCGGCGTTGAGCCGGAGCAGGTCCCACGGGAACAAGGCGTCCACCCACGTGCCTTCCGTGCGGACCGCCGCCACGGAGGTCCGCTTCGCGAAAGCCGACACGGCACTCGGGAGGTCGTGCTTCCCCTCTTTCGCGAGCCGCTCGATCTCGTCGAAGATCCGCGAGTCGAGTGCGTACGCCCCGGTGTTGATCAGATTCGAGATGACCTCCGTCGGCTTCTCCGTGATCGCGACGAGGTCTTTCCCTTGGGCCGTGACGACGCCGTAGCTCTGCGGGCGCTCGCTCTCCGTGATGAGGACGGCCGGTCGCGCGGCGGCGCCGAGCAGGTCCTCGACGAAGCGGCCGTCGACCATGTTGCTGCCATTCAGGACGACGAACGGGTCCTCGAGATGCGCGCGGGCCTCCCAGATCGCGTGGGCCGTGCCGAGCTGTTTCGTCTGCGTCACGTAGGTGATGTGCGCGCCGAACGCCTTCCCATCCTGGAAGTGCGACTGGATCCGCTCGCGGCGGTAGCCGACGATGAAGACGAGGTCGCGGACGCCGTTGTCGACCAGGGCCTGGACGACGTATTCAAGGAGAGGGCGGTTCCCGACCGGAATCATGACTTTCGGGACGGACGCGGTGAAGGGGCCCATCCGGGCTCCCTCCCCCGCCGCGAGGACGACGGCCTTCATTCGGAGTGCACCATCCAAAGCCCCCTAACCATCACAGCTCCGAAGCGCGTCGCGTATTTCTGCTGTGGGCTCGGGTTGAGTTCCCCGACGAAGGCCGCCGAAGAGCGGAGAGGACCTTGCCAATCACGGAGCATAATTCAGCCTGACGGGCGAGTAGTATTATAAATGCATCTACAACTTTCCGATAACCATTACAAAATCGTTAATAGAATGGACACGTTGCATCGAGACGTGGTCCGCCGCTGGTTGGTCGAGGAGACGTCCCAGGGGGCTTCCGGCCGGGAAGTCGAGTTGCTCGATCGGCCGGAGCGGGTTGCGCCGTTGTCCTCTCCGTTGGCTTGGCGCATCTTGCAGGAACTCGCGAAAACGCCCGACTATCCAAACGCCCTGGCGGGACGATTGAAAGTCCACGAGCAGAAGGTCTACTACCACGTCCGGAGACTCGAAGCGGCGGGGCTCCTCCATGTCCTGCGAGAGGAGCCGAAGCGCGGTGCATCCGCGCGGGTCTTGGCGCCGACCGCCGAAGCCTTTGCGATCGTCCTGAAGGGCCGGGGAAATCCCGTCGCCTCTCCGCTCCTGCCCCATGCTGGGATCGTCGCCCGATTCCTCGAGGAGTTCACCCGCGACGGCGTCTTCGATGGCTCGATCGTGGTCGGTTCGCCGTATACGCACGGCCCGTTCAACACGACGGCGCGCGACTCCCCCTATGCCGTCGAACTCGGGTTCTTCCTCGGTCGGCTTTTTGCGCCCCGCAAGGACCTCATTGTGCGTCTCGACACGGAAGTGAAGGCGAGGGGCGCGGGGAAGGAAGACATGATCCTCGTCGGCGGGCCCGTCGCGAACATCATTGCGATGGACCTGAACCCGCACCTTGCGGTGAACTTCGACTGGAAGCAAGTGTGGCGCATGGAGTCATCCCGGACGGGCCGGCCGTACGCCGACGAGCAGGTCGGGCTGATTGCGAAGGTCCCGAACCCATGGAATCCGAAAAAGGTCGTCGTGTCGCTGAGCGGCCTCCACGCGACCGGGACGATGGCCGCGATCCTCGGACTGACCCGCCAAGCCGACGAGGTCCTCGACGGCTATCGGTCCGGAGAGGAATTCTACCGCGTCGTCGCGGGCCAAGACCGCGACGGTGACGGCCGTCCCGATGCCGTGTCGATACTCGAATGAACCCTCCCTATCGACTGCAGCGGCGAGCCGCAGCGTAAGCAAGGATCCTCGCCACCCTCGGCTTGAGGTATCCCCGGCGCGGTCATCGGGAGCCCTCCGGCATCATGCCGGGGCGATGGTCCTCCCAATCTTTCCTCTTTCGCCTGGCGTCGGCCGCGGTGCCTCTGCGCGTCATAAGGAGACGGTTTCGTAGCGGATCTTGTCCTCGAGTTTCGCGTTCGTCTCTTCGATGGCCCGGACGGTTTCAGCGACCCGCTCTTCCGGGAGCAACAGGAGGACATCGACCCCCCGTTGGGCGGCCTCCAAGGTTGCGGGCACGACGCCAAACTCGATCCGAGGCCGCAGGCCGAGTTCCCTCGCGGCCGCGAGCCCGGCGACGTCGAGCGCGGCGACGACCTGTCCCTTCGAATCCCGCATGACACGCTTGGAGGTAGGCGAGGATGCCCCCTTCTTCGCACCGCGCGTTGCAACTCGGACGAGAAGGATGCGGCCGGGCCGCAGCGCCACGATTCCCTCGAGGCCGTGGACGGAGACTAGATCGCCTCGCTCGGCATCGTGGACGGCGAGGCCCACCGACGGCGACGTCCGGCCTGCGTATGCGACGAGGACACCGCCCTCCATGAAAAGGCCGACGCGGTCACCGCGGCCAATCGGGTTTCCCGCGAAGGCCGACGTCGTCTCCACGAACGCCATGGCGCGGCCCGCACGTTCGACGAATCTCCGTAACTCGAGGAAGCCGTCGTGGAGAAGTTCGACACCCTTCTTCGTCGCGCGGTACTCCCCGTTCGCCAAGACGAGGAGCCCGTCTCCCTGAAGTCCGTGTGCGTATTCGGATGCGCCTTGCACGGTCATACCCAGGCGCTCCGCGATCGTCCGAAGTCTCGTATGTCGGTTCGTCGTGACTTCGTAGAGAAACAGAAGTCGCGTGCTCGACCGCAAATTGCGGAGCAGCTCCATCGCACAACCCGATCGGATGCCGGCGGAAAAGCTCCGGCCAACATTCTTATATAGTCAAGTCCATCGAACAAACATCAAGTGGATTTGAGGAGGAGTCTCAGGTGCGGTTGATGGTGCTTGCGGTCCTCGCGACCGCCACGCTGTTCCTCCCCTCGCTGATTTCTCCCGCAACCGCGGTGCCGAACACACCCGCCGGAATTCGCATCCTCTTCGATTTCGGCGACGGCACCTATCGCTGGGCGAACGCGACGGTCGAGGACCCGGCGGCGGTAAACGCCACCTGGTACGCCGTCCAAGCCGCGGCGATGTCGGGCGGCATTTGGATCTCGTGGACGTGGTACAGCGGCTCGTTTGGCTCCGGCATTTTCATCACGGACATCGGGAACCGGTCGCCGCCCACGGTCGGGATCTTCGTCTGGAATTCGACGGCGACCGTCTGGGATCCTGCGCCGGTGGGAATTCGCGACCTCGTCGTTAGAGAGGGCGATGTGGTCGCCCTCACCGACACGGCCTACGATCCGATCACGTATCGGTCATACCCGCCCGCCCCCACCCCGTTGAGCCCCTTTCCCGTCACGCAGTTCCGGGGCGATCTCATGAACAGCGGTACGTCCGCATCCGCCACACCGGACAACCCGGGCGTCCGGTGGGACCGCGACACGGGCGCTCGGGAGATCGCGTCGACGCCCGCGGTGGCCTACGGGAAGGTCTTCGTGGAGACGATGCACGGATCGTTCGCCCTGGACGTG
>VBME01000179.1 GCA_005878995.1 Methanobacteriota archaeon
CCTCGAGGCCGAGACCCCGGGGGCTCACGTCCACGCGCGCGGGTTCGTGCCGGAACTGGGGATCGAGGATCCCGCGACCGGTAGCGCCGCCGGCGCCTGTGGCGCGTACCTCGCGGCCTACGGGAAGCTGCCGGCGCCGACGTTCGTCATTGAACAGGGGATTGAAATCCACCACGCGAGCCGCATCGAGGTCAGCGTGGAGACAGAGGACGGGAAACCGAAGGTGGTCCGCGTCGGAGGCCAAGCCGTGCCAATCATCCGTGGGAACCTGCGGCTCCCGTAAGCCCACTTCATCTCGTAGGAGTCGACGATGGCGACCCCGGCGGAAATCCAACTCGTCTACGTGTTTTCCGCGCTCCTCGGCCTCGGCGCGGTCCTGCTCGCGCTCTTCCCCGCACTGCACCACGCCTGGACCTTCGCCGCCTCCCGTCGGTTCGTCGTCGTGCTGATCGCGGTGATCTTGATCCTCGGAATCGGGGCGGTTCTCCTCGTCGGCTCCGCGATCTCCGATCCGATTTACTTCCTGCCGATCGCGTTGGTCACGGTGGGCCTACGACTCATCTCGCCGTATCTCCTCTATCGACGCATCGAGGACCGGTTCGATACGAATCGAACGTGGCGTGTCGTGCGCTGGCTCGTCGGCTTCGGGTTCTTGGGCCTCGCCGCCATCTTGGCGTACCATCTTGTCCTGATTGCCTCGGGGACCGAGGCGTCGGGAGTCGCAATCCTGAGCGAACAGCTCATCATGGCCCTCGGTGCGTCCTTCCTGATCGTGCGAGCGGGATTGCAAGTCCGACCCCGCGAGGCGACCGAACTGTGGCCCATCTGGTCCGCCGCGGTGCTATTCGCCATCGCGTTCGTCGTCGTGCTCCCGTACGCGGTGCCCGCGTTCGAAACCATTTACGCGGCGTCGGGACTCGTTGGTTGGTCGATCGCCTTCGTGGTGGTCGCGTTCGATCTCTGAAGAAACCGGGCGACATGCCGACGGGAGGAGGTCACAGCTCGACTTTGATTCCGAGCTTTTCCGTGAGTTCCTTGTACCGGTTGCGGATCGTGACTTCCGTCACGCCCGCGACGTCCGCGACCTCACGTTGCGTCCGGCGCTCGTTGCAGAGGATCGACGCGATGTAGATCGCCGCCGCTGCCACGCCCGTGGGCCCGCGACCCGATGTGAGTTCCTTGTCCTGCGCGTCTTTCAGGATTTCGACGGCGCGGGACTGGACCTCGCCGGTGAGCTTCAGCTCGGAGCAGAACCGCGAAACGTAGTCCTGGGGCTTCGTCGGCATGAGCTTCAGCTTCAGCTCGCGGGTCATGAAGCGATACGTGCGGCCGATCTCCTTCCGCCCGACGCGGGACGAATTCGCGATCTCGTCGAGGGTCCGCGGCACATTGCACTGCCGGCATGCGGCGTACAGCGACGCCGCGACAACGCCCTCGATGGACCGGCCGCGGATCAGGTTCTTGTTCACGGCCTTGCGGTACACCATCGCGGCCGTCTCGCGGACGTTCCGCGGCAACCCCATGCCACTCGCCATCCGGTCCAATTCGCTGAGGGCGAACGCAAGGTTCCGTTCCGTGGCGTTACTCACGCGAATCCGGCGCTGCCACTTCCGCAGGCGGTACAACTGGGCGCGGTTTCTCGTCGGGATCGACTTGCCGTACGAGTCCTTGTTCTTCCACCCGATCGTCGTCGAGAGCCCTTTGTCGTGGATCGTGTACGTCATCGGGGCGCCGGTGCGGGCTCGCTTCTCGCCCTGCTCGACGTCGAACGCCCGCCATTCCGGGCCCTGGTCGATCATCTGGTCGGTCAGGACGAGCCCGCATTCCTCGCAGATTAGCTCGCCGCGCTCGTAGTCGAACGAGAGGTGGCCGGAATTGCACTCGGGGCATCTAGTGACTTCTTCGGCTTCTTCGATCTTCTTGGTCGGCATGAACTCCCTCCGCGACAAAGACGTCGGCTCCAATCAGGGACAGCGCGGGGGCGCCCACCGGCCGAACGGCCGCGAAAGGTTCCCGCACCGGTCCGAAGACTTTGATTACCCGTCCCAGGGGCCGATTTCGTTTGTCGCGCACGTCGGCGCCTCGCGAGGGGGCGAATTCGGAACGGACGAGCACGGTTCCGTCGTGGGCGATGTTCTCGACCACGCCGAGCCGCCGCATGCCCCCTCCCGCTCGGGCGCGGCCAATACGTACGTCGTATTTAACGACAGCGGAATATATTTGTAGCGGCAGGCGCCCAACAAGGACCCCCCGGTGCATCTATGTACGGTCGGCGAGGTAGTAGCCGAAGGTCATGCAACCTTGTTTAAGGTTAACAGAGATCCCGCCTCGCGATCGGTCGTCGCGCGGCCTCTCCCAGCGTTCCGCTGCAGTTTGGGAGCCGCACGAACCTTTAACGCCGTTTCTTTCGATGCGGCCGCGAGAACGTGAAGATTATCCCGTTCGAGATGGAGCGATGGCAGTCCACCTGGGAAAATTCGGTCGAATACAACTTGTCCGAGAGCGGGGTCCAGCCGATTCCGCTGCGTGAACTCCTTCGCGATGCGCCCGCCATTGAACGGTTCCTCGACCATCCCCTTGCATACTCCCAGGGCAACGGGACGCCGGAGCTCCGATCCCTGATTGCGGGGATGTACCGCGGCGCGACTCCGGATCACATCCTCGTGACGAACGGCTCTTCCGAGGCGAACCTCCTCGCGCTGTGGCATCTCGTGGAGCCGGGAGACGAGGTCGTCGTCATGCTCCCGAACTACATGGAGACCTGGGGCCTCGTCCAGATTTTCGGCGGCCAGGTGAAACCGCTCCGCCTCCGGGAAGACCTTCGGTGGCAGTTTGAGCCCGACGAACTCGCGGGCCTCGTGACGCGGAAAACGAGGGCGATCGCGGTCTGCAACCCCGACAACCCAACGGGGGCGGTGATGGGCGATGCGCAGCGGAAGGCGGTCGTCGACGCGGCCCGGGACGCGGACGCATGGCTCCTATCCGACGAAGTCTACATCGGCGCGGAGCGCGAAGGCCCGCGGACGGAAAGCGTCTGGGGCGGCTACGAGAAGACCCTGATCACGAACGGGCTGAGTAAGGCGTACGGCCTCCCGGGGCTGCGGATCGGATGGCTCGCGGGACCGCCGGAGGCCATCGCGACGCTGTGGGGTTACCATGACTACACGACGCTCACGCCGACCTACTTGTCGGATCGACTTGCCCAGATTGCGGTCGCGCCGAAACGCCGGGAGGAAATCTTCGCCCGCACACGATCGATCTTGCAGAGGAATTATGAAAAGCTCTCCGCCTGGATTGCCGACCACGGCGCGCTCTTCTCGCACGTCCCTCCGACCGCCGGCGCGATCTGTTACCTCCGCTACGCGTTGCGAATCAACTCATCAGACCTCGCGCGTCGCCTGCTGAAGGAGAAGTCCACGCTGATCGTGCCGGGCGACCAGTTCGGAATGGACGGATTCATCCGCATTGGGATGGGGGACGCGCACGGGTACCTGATGAAAGGCTTGGCCCGAATTGACGCGCTCCTCCGGGAACTGAAGACGGAGCCGAGGACGCGGTAAGGGAGATCCGGCGGTGATACGACCGCGAGATTCGCGGGCTGATCGGACCCGCGGAAGCGCTTCTCGAACCTTGATGAGGTAGAAATGCGGCATCGAATCATCCTCGCCGGCTTCGGAAATGTGGGACGAGAATTCGCACGGCTTCTCCTCGAGCAGCGGACCGAGCTGACTCGGGCGTATGGTCTGGACGCCTCGATCGTTGCCATCTTGACGGCCCGCCATGGTTCCGTCGAGAACACGCGGGGCATTGACCTCCGAAAGGCGCTTCGACTCGCGGACGCGGGCGTCTCCTTGGAGTCCTGTGGACGCGGGATTCACGAACGGTCCGTCGACTACATTCGCCGGGGAAAGGCCGACATCCTGATCGAAGTCACTCCACTCCGGATTTCACCGCGACAGATTGCTTTCGACCACATGCGGGCGGCGCTCCAGACCGGGAAGCATGTGATCACGGCGAACAAAGGTCCTGTCGTGTACCATTACCAGGATCTGCGGGATCTGGCTCGACGGCGACATGCCGGGTTTCGGTACGAAGGCACCGTGATGGACGGCGCCCCCGTCTTCAGCCTGTTCCAGGAGGCGTTGCGCGGGGCCCGGGTCGACGCCTTCGAAGGGATTCTGAACAGCACGAGCAACCTCGTCCTCTCCGAAATCGAGGCGGGCCGGACGTACGAGGAAGGCGTCGCGGCGGCGCAGCGTCTCGGTTTCGCGGAGTCGGATCCGTCGCTGGACCTCGACGGATGGGACGCGACGGTGAAGGCGTGCCTCCTCGCGAACGTCGTGATGGGCGGGCGTCTGCGGCCCGAACGAATCCCGCGACACGGCATCGCCTCGGTCGGAGCCGAGTCGATCCGCGACGCGAAATCGGCGGGGAAGCGGGTCAAGCAAATCGCCCGCGGATGGCGGGAAGGCCGAACCGTCCGAGCGTCCGTCTCCGTCGAGGCGATCGGCCCGGACCATCCGCTGTTCTCGATCAACGGCACGTCGAGCTCCCTCGTCGTCCGGACGAACATGCTGAAGCAGTTCCAGATCATCGAACATGATCCGGGCTTGCGGCAAACCGCGTTCGCTCTGTACGCGGACCTGATCGCAATCCACGAGGGCCGACTGTCCCCGTAGGTGACGCTTATATCGCGCGGACCGGATGGGCCGCCGATGCGGGTCGTCCTCGGAGGGACGTTCGACATCCTCCACGAGGGCCACGAGGCGCTCCTCCGCGCCGCGTTCGAGGGACGCCCCGCGGAGGTCCTGATCGGCCTGACGACGGACCGG
>VBME01000026.1 GCA_005878995.1 Methanobacteriota archaeon
AAGGGTTCGCGGCCGCCTGGCCCGGGAGGAAAGACCCCGACGGTTTCGCGGATCGGTTCAACAGCATGCCGAAGTACGTCGTCTCGTCGACGCTGAAGAAGCTGGAATGGAACAACTCGCACCTGATTCGCGGCGACGTTGCCCGCGAGGTGGCGAAGCTGAAGCAGCAGCCGGGCCAGGATATCGTGATCCACGGAAGTCCCGGATTGATTCGGTCTCTCTTGCCTCATGACCTGATCGACGAGTATCGGCTGCTCGTCTACCCGCTCGTTCTGGGGAAGGGAAAGCGTCTCTTCGATGAGGGCAGCGCCGCGAACCTGAAACTTGCCGAGTCAGCGGCCTTCGATACTGGGGTCGTGAAGTTGATCTACCGGCCTGCTGACAAGGCCCCCGACACCGCCCGGATCTCGACAAGCCTTCCTCGCCAGGCTCGCAGGCCCGGCCAAAAGTAGGCACCGGCCGACGGCCGATCCCCCTTGCCGGACGTCGGCGAAATCCTCCCGGAGTACCTCTCGGACATAATCTCTCATTAGTCATCGAGCCCGTTTCGAGCGACCTAGCGGGCGAGGCCCAGGACGGCGACGAGGAGGTTTCCGGCGAAGAAGGCGAGCAAGAACCCGAGCAGAAGCGGCACCATGAATGGCGTCTGTGGCGTGACCCACGCGCGATCGACCCCCGCGGCCCGAAGTCGTGAGATATCGCCTGAGGGATCCGTGCCTCGCCTCGGGAAGAGGACGAGGACATGTTCCCCGCGAGCCGTGATTTTCTCCATGAGCCAAGCGTGCGCCGGGAACGGATTGAGAGGAGCCCGATACCCCAGGAGCGCTTGAGGGAGGGCGAGGTCTCCGCGCGCCGCGTTGTAAATGAGCAGCGCAACGGGGACCGCCAGCGAGAGGATTGCGGCGTCGACCCAGATCACCAGGGAGAACGGAAACACAACGCGAAGCAGGGCATCGACCCTCGCATCGGCCTGCAACACGGGGAACGGGAGAGCGTCGGGATACGCGGGGAGCAGCAGGGTGAGGGCGATGAGCCCTTTCGCGTCTGCACCGCCGTGGAGGAGGCGAAGTCGGTGAAATCCCTGGTAGACGAGGACCAGGAGGGGCATCGACGCCAGTTGAGGGAGCACCTCGAACCCGGCTCCCCCCCGTATCGACCCGACGGAGATTAGGAACAAAGCACCGGCGGCGAGAAACAGCACGATTCGAATGCCCCTTGCGTGGAAACCGTCCTCGCCGAACAGGGGTTCGCCGAAGAAAATGGCGTAGAACATAATCGCCGCTGACACGAGGAGTAACCAGGCCGGCCAAGCCAAACCCTTGAAGGCGATTTGCGCCGCGAGGATCATCAGCCCCGCGGTTCCGAGGGAAATCCACAACGGGTCTCGGACGCGCCGCGAACGGAGGTCCGACGCCGCCGCGACGACGAGAAATCCGACGCCGGCCGCGAGTCGCGTCGCCGCGAACGCGTCCACGTCGCTGCATCCTTGCGTCGTTATTTCAAGGGTTGTGTGCGATGAAACCGCGTCGCACAAACTGCAAGTCTTGCGGCAACGACTAAATAGACCCTAACGAATAGCCGCAAATCGTCGGAGGTTTTCTCCGCTCTCTCCGGTCGGTCCGCCATGATGGAACCCCGTCGCATGAAGGTGAAAGTCTGCCTCGTCGGCGAGCACGCCGTGGGCAAGACGTCCCTGATCAAGCGGTACGTCTTGAATGAATACGACGACCGCTACATCGTGACGCTCGGCGCGAAGGTTTCGAAGAAGGAACTCGCTTTGAACCCGAAAGGCTCGGACGCCGTGCAGATGGACATGACGATCTGGGACATCATGGGCTCCAAGGGATTTCGTGAGCTTTTGCGCGAAGCGTACTTTCACGGGGCCCAGGGGATCCTCGCGGTCGCGGACATCACGCGGTACGACACCCTCGAAGACCTCGATTCGTGGGTCGAATCCGTCTTCCGGACCGTGGGCGAGATTCCGGTGACCTTCGCAATCAACAAGATGGACCTCAAGGACCAGGCGGCGTTCGGCGAGGAACAGGTGAAGCAGGCGACGGAAGCGTTCGATGCGCCGTACTTCTTCAGCTCCGCGAAGACGGGCGACAACGTGGAGCGCGTCTTCCGCACGCTCGGCGAGACGATTGCGAAAACCGCCTCGAAGTCCGCCTCGTAACGTGGACGGATATCTCATTGCATCGGTCGAGCGAACGCCTTCTCTCGCTGAAGCGTCGCCATAGTCTCAAGTAGCCGGGCTATGCTGCGCCCCCGCGTGTCGGGCCCCCGCCCTCCAGCGGCATCCGTCCGCGTGCGGGTCACGCGGGACCTCGGCCTGTTCGACGTCACGATGACCGCCGTCGGCGCGATGGTCGGCGCCGCGATTTTCCTGCTCGTCGGCGCCGCGTATACGGTCTCCGGTCCCCTCGTTCTCGCGAGTCTGGGAGTCGCCGCGTTCGTCGCGGCTCTCGCCGGCATGGCGTATGCGGAGCTGGCGTCCGGTCGGCCCGACGCCTCCGGAGGCGCGTACGTCTGGGTGCGGAGCGCATTGCCTTCGCCGAGTGGTTTCCTGAGCGGATGGCTGTCGTGGGGCGGCCACATGGCCGCTTCCGGTTTGAGCGCCCTCGGTCTCGGCGTGTTCCTCGTCGAATTCGTCCGCCCCTCGGACCTCGCATCGTTCTTTGGCCCGAACCCTCTCGAGGTTGGCCTCGTCGCGCTGGCGGTCCTCGCGCTCTCGGCGGTCGCGCACTTCGCGCGGATCCACTTGCCCGTCCGCGCCCTCGGCCGACTGACGTTGGGGAAGGTCCTCCTCATCGTCCTCGTCGCCGGCCTCGGGGTCGCATCGCTGTTCCAGCCGGGTCCTCCGCGGGGCTTCGCCGTGGGAGCCCCGGTCTCGTCTCTCGAACTCATGCTGGGGACCGGCGTGCTCTTCATCGCGTTCCAAGGTTTCGAGGTCGTCGCCCAGCTGTCGGACCAGGTGAAGCATCCGGAGAGCAGCATCCCGCGGGGCGTGTTCGCCGCGCTCGCGCTCGCCTTCCTGGTCTACGCGGGGTTCTTCATCGCGATCCTCGGGAACGTGCCGGCGGCCGCGCTCACGAATTGGCCGAATTGCACCGCGTGCGTCGGCGGGTCCGAGGACATGGTCCTCCTGAGCCTCTGGTCCTTCCTGGGCCAGCCGTATGTGCGGGGCGCCGTCCTATTGATCGGGATCGTCTCGATGTACGGAGCGCTGAATTCGAACCTCACCGCGGCGATCAAGACCTCGTTCAGCATGGCCCGGGACGGCCTCCTGCCCGGCATGTTCGCGCGGATCGGAGGAAGAGAGGTGCCCCCCGCGGCCGTCGCCGTTACGCTCGTGGTTGCCGGCGTCCTCGTCTTCCTCACGATCGAGACGATCGCCATCATCGCGAGCCTCGCGTTTCTCGGGCTCTTCGCGTTCGTGCACGCGTCCGTGATCGCGCTTCGACGACGGGAGCGGCGCAGCGGACCCGGTTTCCGCGTGCCGCTCGTCCCTGCCGTCCCGATGGTCGCGATCGCCCTGAACCTCGCCCTCGGGGCCGTGCTCTGGAACTTCCCTGCCCGGCGCGACTCGCCGATCCCCCCGGGCATCCTCGCGACGTCCCTCGGCGCGGCCTGGATCGCGATCGGTCTCACGTACCACGTGTTCCGAAGCCGCCGCGGCGCGGTCCCTCCGGCCCGTGCCGCCTCCGGCTCCGAGGTCCGGGACATCTTGGCGACCGCGGAAGACCGCGTGGAGCTCGAGCGGTACCGCGTCTTCCTCCCGCTCCGGGAATTCACGGACGAGGCGCTCGTGGAATTGGGAGCGCGGATCGCGAAGGCCCGTAACGCCGAGTTGAGCCTCCTGCATGTCGTCGAGATTCCGCGCAACCTTCCGCCGAAGGCCATCCGCTTCCGGTATGTCGACGAACGGATTCGCGGTCTCCAACGACTCACGCGAATTGGCGAACATCTCGGCGTCGACACGCGCCCCGTCGTCAAGATCGGCCACAAGGTGTACGAGATCATCTTGGACACGATCCGCGAGGAGGCGGTGAACCTCCTCGTCATGGGGTGGCGCGGCCAGCGGGTCGAGGGGGATCGGAGGGTCCTCGGGAGCAACATCGACTACCTGATCGAGAACGCCCCGTGTGATGTCATCGTGTTCAAGACGCAGGGCTTCCGGAAACCCCTCCGCCGCATCGTCATCCTGACGAGCCCCATCTGGGGACTCGAGGGGATCGATGACCTTGCGCTGATCTTGGCCTCGACAGACCACCCGGTCATCGAGGTCGTGAGCCTCGCGAGCGACCCCGCCGAAGCGGAACGACTGAAGCAGGAGAGCTCCCGGTTCGAGGGCCGGGCCCACGAACGTCGGGTCGCCGTGGAGCCTAAGGTCATCTACTCGACGCAATGGGAGTCGGAGGCGCTCCGGGAGAGCGCGGAGGCCTCCTTGCTGATGATCCGCGCGAGCTCGCCCGGCGGGTTCCGGAAATTTGCGCTGGGCCCCGTGGAAGACCGAATCGTCAAGCTCGCGAAATGTCCCGTCCTGATTCTCCGGAAGGGCGGCTAGCGCCCGGGATCGTCGGAACGGGCCGCGGTCGGCTCCGTCGATTCGTCGGTCGCGTCCGGGGTGCGGACTTCCCAGGCGATTCGGCCGGCCGCGAGGAGCATGAGGAACGCGAGGACCCGGGTGACGGTCACGTCCGTGATCCGATGCAAGAGTGCAACGCCGAGCCCGACGCCCGCGATGCCGACCCCGCCCATGATGATCGCGAGCCGAAGCGTCTTCCGGGTTGCCTGTCCCATCTGTCGATGCTTCAGGAATCCGACGACCTGCTGTGGCAACGAAACGAGCGCGCTGATGGTTCCCGCGGCGATGGCAGGGAGGCCAAAGATCAGGATTAGCGCGGGGATGCGGTATTCGCCGCCCGCGACCCCCAGGAGCCCTGAAATGATGCCGAGGCCGAATCCGATCAAGAGTCCGAGCGCGGCCTGCTCGGGCCCGAATGAGAACGGCCCAGGGATGGGGGACTCGAATACGAGGAGCCGAACTGAGGTCGCCACGAGGATCCCCGCGAGGAGCAGTTTAAGCCATTTCGACGGGGTGCGCCGCGCGACGAGCGCTCCGCAATAGGCACCTGGCATCGAGGCGATCACCATCGCGGCCGCAAGGAGGAGGGTGTCGAGCGGCTGCGAAAACGCTCCCCGAAGGATGGCGGTCGAAAGGCCGATCATGGCTCCGGCTAGGAGATTGCCCGCGATCGTCCAACGGACGTTCCGGAGCAGGGCCAAGAGGACCGGAGCCCGGTACTCGCCGCCTCCGACCCCCGTGACGCCCGCGACGACGCCGATCGGGAGTGCGGCGATCCCGGCCGCGACATCGCTCCGCGAAACTCACCAACGCGACGGCGAGGATCGCCGTGAGGCCGAACGCGACAGGCTGTTCCCGGAGGTCACGGAGGGAGCCCGTGAGACGTTCGCGGATGCGGGACTTGAGCCGCTCGAGATCCGTCTCCGGATCGTCGGGCATGACGCGGAATGTGACGGCCACGGATCCCATCGTGACACCTCATGGGCCGGCGAAGGAACAGACCGGGCATCGATACGCGACCGACTGGTCCCGACAACGTGCACAACGCCCAATCATCGATTTGCCGCAACTCGGACACGAAAAGAGAGTCGTGCCTTTCCCGGACAGGACTGCCCCGCACGAGGTGCAGCGGCTCTCGGATCGAATCACGACACGAGGGATGGTCCCCGCGTATTAAGCATTGCGCTCCGTCGCGACTTGTATCGTTTTCCGTCGATAATTGTCGGGCTTCCGGACTGGTCCATCGCAGAGGGCCGCGACGCACCGCAAACTTTATTACAAGCGCCCGATTTCGCAAACGGTCGCATGTCGCCGCCGCTAGCCGGAGGGCCCGTAGCTCAGCTAGGTAGGATGGCGAACGAACCGTCCCTAGAAAGAGCATCCGGCTTTTAGCCGCTCCCCATGATCGGAGAGCGGAAAGAAACCGGGTGGTCCGGGGTTCGAACGGGCCCTGCGGACCGCGCGGAGGCCCCGAAAGTCCCCGCGGGCCCGTACGGCTCGCGCGCGCGTGACATGCCAGGTGGAAAACGGTCGCCCAGGGAGGACCTCCCCTTGAGGTTTAACGTGTTGGAGCATCAGCTGGTTCCAGAGCACCGCCTCGTCTCAGAGGAAGAGGCCGAGCGAGTATTGAAGGGGATGAAGATCACCCGAGATCAGCTCCCGAAGATCCGGAAGAGCGATCCCGTGATCCAGGTCCTCGAGAAAATCGAGGGGCCCATCGAGGAAGGCCGGATCGTCCGCGTCACGCGGGTGAGCGGGACCGCGGGCGTGTCGGAGGCATATCGGCTCGTGATTGGGAGGTAGGGCGTGCGCGAACTCATCGATGCGTTCTTCCGAGAACGCTCCATCGTAAACCATCACATCGCGTCGTTCAACGATTTCTTGCCCACGATCGACAACCCGAACTCGCGGATGCAGCGGATCGTAGACAACCTCCGGTCATCCCCGGAAGACGAACGCCGCGGGATCATCAAGCTCGATGAAGACCGGACCGAGGGCGACGTCATCGAGATCCGGATTGGCCGGAAGCGGGACGAGCGCGGTCGGATCGACCTCGAGGCGAAGCCGACAATCACGTTGGGCCTGCCGGTCGTCAAAGAGGCGAACGGTGCGACCCACCCGCTGAACCCGATGGAGGCCCGGCTGCGGAACCTGAACTACACGGCGCCGATTTACCTCGACTTCACGGTCATCGAGAACGGGATTGAGCGGGAGCCGGAACGCGTGCACATCGGGAACTTCCCGGTCATGGTCAAGTCCAAACGGTGCTTGCTTTACAAGGAGAACATGGAGACGGAGGGGGAGCTGAGCCTCGACGAGTACCGTCAGCAGCTCGTGCGGGAGTTCCACGAGGATCCGTTCGATCCCGGCGGCTACTTCATCATCGGGGGGACGGAGCGCGCCCTCATTTCGTTGGAGGATCTCGCGCCGAACCGCGTGCTCGTCGAGTTCAACGAGCGGTACGGACGCAAGGTCGAGGTCGCGAAGGTCTTCTCCCAAAAGGAAGGATACCGCGCGCTTACGTTGATGGAGAAGAAGAAGGACGGGCAGCTGATCGTCAGCGTCCCGACCGCGTCGGGTCAGATTCCGCTGATCATCCTCATGAAAGCGCTGGGAATGGAGAAAGACGAGGACATCTACAACGCCGTCGTGTCGACGCCGGAGATGGCGAACATCGTCTACGCGAACATCGAAGAATGCCAGAACAAGAAGAACTACCCGCCGAACGGCATCTTCACGAAAGACGATGCGATCAGTTATCTGGAGAAGAAATTCGCCACGGGCCAGGCGAAGGAATACCGGATCAAGAAAGTCGAGTCGATCTTGGACCGGTCCCTCCTTCCGCACCTCGGCGATACCCGGGAGGATCGGATCAAGAAAGCGATCTTCCTCGGCCGCGTCGCGCGAACGGTCCTCGAGCTCTCCCTGGGCATGCGCCGGGAAGACGACAAAGACCACTACGCGAACAAGCGGCTGAAGCTCGCGGGCGACCTGATGGAAGACCTGTTCCGGGTCGCGTTCGCGAACCTCGTGAAGGATCTGAAATACCAGCTCGAGCGGTCGTACGCCCGACGGCGGGAACTGAAGATCTCTTCGGCCATCCGGCCGGACCTACTCACGCAGCGCCTGCTCCATGCCCTCGCGACGGGGAACTGGGTCGGCGGCCGCGCCGGCGTGAGCCAGCTGCTCGACCGCACCTCGAACATGAGCGCACTCAGCCACCTCCGACGCGTGACGTCGCCACTGACCCGATCGCAGCCCCACTTCGAGGCCCGCGACCTCCATCCGACCCAGTGGGGTCGGCTTTGTCCGAACGAGACGCCGGAAGGCCAGAATTGCGGTCTCGTCAAGAATCTCGCCCTGGTGATCGACGTCTCCGAGGGCTTCCCGGAGGAAGAGGTCAAGTTGCTGCTCGCGGACCTCGGGACGAAACAGGTGAAGGGCCAGCAGACCCAGCTCACCCGCGTCTACGTGAACGGCGACCTGGTCGGCCTCCACGAGGACCCGAAGATGCTCGTCGCCGAGATCCGGGAACGACGGCGGTCCGGGCTCCTGAGCCACGAAGTGAATGTCCGGTACGATGAGAACATGGGCGAGATCATCATCAACTGCGACGAAGGCCGGATCCGTCGTCCGCTCTTGGTCGTCAAGGACGGCCACATCGTGTTCTCGCGAAAACACGTCGAGGAGCTGAAGATGGGCCGCCTCCGGTTTTCCGACCTGGTCCGGAACGGCGTCGTCGAGTGGATCGATGCCGAAGAGGAAGAAGACACCTTCATCGCGCTGTATCCGTACGATGTCCCCAGCCGCTGCAAGGAGTGCAAACACCCGTTGAGTCGGAACGACGTCACCTGGGTGAACATGGGGAGTCGGGACGAAGACGCGGAGCTCGAGTGCGCGCACTGCCACAAGACGTTCGCGGTGAAGTCCGCGATTACGAAGGAACACACCCACATCGAGGTCGACCCGGAGGTCATCCTCGGCGTCGCCTCCGGCGTGGTCCCGTACCCGGAGCACAACTCGTCCCCGCGCGTCACGATGGGCGCGGGGATGGCGAAGCAGTCCCTGGGCCTCGGCGCGAGCAACTATCGCCTGAGGCCGGACACGCGGAGCCACCTCCTCCATTATCCGGAACAGCCGCTCGTCCAGACGGATTCGATGAAGTACGTCTCGTTCAACGAGCGCCCCGCGGGCCAGAATTTCGTCGTGGCGGTCATGTCCCACCACGGGTACAACATGGAAGACGCGATCGTGATGAACAAGGCCTCGATCGACCGGGGCCTCGGCCGCTCGTCGTTCATGCGGACGTACCGCGCGGAAGAGCGGCGGTATCCGGGTGGCCAGGAAGACCACTTCGAGATCCCGTCGCCCGATGTGCGCGGGGCCCGGGCGGACCTGTCGTACGCCAACCTCACGCCGGATGACGGCCTCATCTCGCCCGAGGTCCTCGTCCAGGGCGGAGAGGTCCTGATCGGGAAAACGAGCCCGCCGCGGTTCCTCGAGGAGGAGACGGACTTCCTGACGCCGCAGAAGCGGCGGGAGACCTCTGTCACAGTGCGCCACGGGGAGAGCGGCTGGGTGGACTCCGTCATGTTGACGGAGAGCGAGAACGGCTCGAAGCTCGCAAAGGTCAAGGTCCGCGACCTTCGCATTCCGGAGCTCGGCGACAAGTTCGCCTCCCGCCACGGGCAGAAAGGGGTCATCGGACTCATCGCGCCCCAGGAAGACATGCCCTTCACCGCGCAAGGCATCATCCCGGACCTGATCATCAACCCCCATGCGATTCCGTCGCGGATGACGGTCGCCCACGTCCTCGAGCAGATCGGTGGGAAGGTCGGATCCCTCGAAGGCCGGTTCATCGACGGCACGCCGTTCAGCGGGGAGCGCGAAGAGGCGATGCGGAAGGCTCTCGAGGAGAACGGGTTCCGGTCGAACGGAAAGGAGATCCTGTATGATGGCCGCACGGGCCGCATGATTCCCGCGGAAATCTTCGTCGGAGTGATTTACTACCAGAAGCTCCACCACATGGTCTCTGGGAAGCTCCACGTCCGCTCCCGCGGCCCCGTCCAGATCCTCACACGCCAACCGACGGAAGGCCGGTCCCGCCAGGGGGGCCTCCGGTTCGGCGAGATGGAACGCGATTGCCTAATCGGCCATGGCGCCGCGATGGTGATCAAAGACCGCCTCCTCGACGAGTCCGACGGGACGATCCAGTACGTCTGCGGCAACCCGGACTGTGGGCACTTCGCGATCAAAGACCGCAAAGGGAATCTGCGGTGTCCCGTCGACGACAACACGTCGAAGATCTACCCCGTCCAGACGTCGTACGCATTCAAACTCCTGCTTGACGAGCTCCTGTCGTTGGGCGTCGTCATGCGGCTGCAACTGGAGGACATGCGATGATGTCTTCCATGCGGGGGGTGACGAAGCGAATCGCGTCGATCAAGTTCGCCCTCCTCAGCCCGGACGAGATCCGCCGGATGTCTGCGACGAAGATCATCACCGCGGACACCTACGACGACGACGGCTTCCCGATCGACATGGGCCTCATGGACTCCCACCTGGGGGTCATCGAGCCGGGCCTCCGGTGCAAGACGTGTGGCGGGAAGGTCGACGACTGTCCGGGGCACTTCGGGCACATCGACCTCGCGATGCCCGTGATCCACGTCGGGTACGTGAAGGACATCAAGAAGCTGCTCCAAGCGACGTGCCGAAAGTGCGGCCGCCTCCTCCTCACGCGCCAACAGGCCCAAGAATACATGGCGGAGATGGAACAGGTCGAGGAGCTCGGCGGCGACGTCACCGAGGTCGGCTACGTCACGAAGGAGACCGCAAGGGAAGCGCAGAAGCGCCAGCGGTGTCCGCACTGCGGCGAGGAACAGGGCAAGATCACGCTCGACAAGCCGACGACCTTCCGCGAGGACGGTCACAAGCTCACGCCCAAGGAGGTCCGGGAACGCCTCGAGCGCATCCCGAACGAAGACCTCCGCGTGCTGGGGATGAACCCGGAGGTGGCCCGCCCGGAATGGATGGTCCTCACGGCATTGCTCGTGCCACCGGTGACTGTGCGGCCGTCGATCACACTGGAGAGCGGCGACCGATCCGAAGACGACCTCACGCACAAGCTCGTCGACGTCCTGCGGATCAACCAGCGGCTCCGGGAAAACCGGGACGCCGGCGCGCCGCAGTTGATCGTCGAAGACCTGTGGGAGTTGCTCCAGTACCACGTGACGACGTACTTTGACAATCAGACTTCCGGCATCCCGCCCGCGAGGCACCGGTCCGGACGGCCTCTGAAGACGCTCGTCCAGCGACTCAAAGGCAAGGAAGGTCGCTTCCGCTCGAATCTCTCTGGGAAGCGGGTGAACTTCAGCGCGCGCACCGTCATCTCGCCGGACCCGATCCTATCGATTAACGAGGTCGGCGTCCCGGTCGAAGCGGCCCGCGAACTGACGGTCCCGGTCCATGTCCAATCGTACAATCAGGAACTCGTGAAGACGTGGGTGAAGCGGGGGCCGACGCCCCTCGGGCCGCTAGGAGAGTACGCACCCGGCGTGAATTACGTGATCCGCCCGGACGGCCGGCGGATCCGGGTCACGGAGAAAAACGCGGAGGTCGTCGCCGAGGCCGTCGAGATCGGATACACGGTCGAGCGGCAACTCGTCGACGGCGACATCGTCTTGTTCAACCGGCAGCCGTCCCTGCACCGGATGTCGATGATGGCCCACGAGGTCCGCGTGATGCCGCACAAGACGTTCCGGTTCAACCTCGCCGTGTGCCCACCGTACAACGCGGATTTCGATGGGGACGAGATGAACCTCCATGTGCTCCAGAGCGAAGAGGCCCGCGCAGAGGCGCGCGTCCTCATGCGCGTCCAAGAACACATCCTCTCGCCGCGATTCGGCGGGCCCGTAATCGGCGGCATTCATGATCACATCAGCGGGTCCTTCCTGCTAACGCACAAGGAGAGCAAGTTCACCCGGGAGGAGGTCACATATATCCTGAGCAAGATCGACATTCGCGACCTCCCGCCGCCGGATGTCAAGAAGGGCGGCAAGGAGTTCTGGTCCGGGAAGGCGTTGTTCTCCGCGATCCTTCCGAAGAACCTGAGCATGACGTTCAAATCGTCGATTGCGCCGAAAGGGGACATCGGCTTGAAGGAACTGAAAGAGGAAGACTCCCTCGTCGTGATCAAGGACGGGGTCGTCGCCTCGGGGACGATCGACGAGAATGCGGTCGGCGCGTTCAAGGGCAAGATCGTGGACAAGCTCGCGCGGGACTACGGCCCGGACGCCGCGCGGGAGTTCATCGACAAGGCCACGAAGATGGCGATCGGCGCGATCATGATCCGGGGCTTCACGACCGGCATTGACGATGAAGACATCCCCGAGGAGGCCAAGAAACAGATCGCGGACGTCCTCAAGGTGGCGATCGAGAAGGTCGAGGGCCTCGTGGAGTCGTACAAGCGCGGGGAGCTCGAGCAGATGCCGGGACGGTCTCTCGAGGAGACGCTCGAGGTCGAAGCGATGAAGATCCTCGGACGCGCGCGGGACCAAGCGGGACAGATCGCCGGGAAGCATCTGGGGATCGAGAACAGCGCAGTGATCATGGCACGGTCCGGGGCCCGCGGCTCCATGCTGAACCTCTCCCAGATGGCGGGGTCGATTGGACAGCAGGCGGTCCGTGGCGAGCGGCTGAGCCGCGGCTACTGGAACCGCACGCTGCCTCACTTCCGGAAGGGCGACCTCGGCGCGGAGGCGAAAGGATTCGTCAAGTCGTCGTACAAGAGTGGCCTCCACCCGACGGAGTACTTCTTCCACGCGATGGGAGGTCGGGAAGGGCTCGTCGACACGGCCGTCCGGACGTCGCGGTCGGGGTACATGCAACGCCGGCTGATCAACGCCCTCGAAGACCTCAAAGTCAAGGAAGACGGGACGGTCCGGAACACGGCGGACACGATCATCCAGTTCAAGTTCGGCGAGGACGGCGTGGATCCGTCCCGCAGCGTCCAGGGCCGCGCGGTTGACATTGACGACATCTTGCAAGAGGTCCTCGGCGAGGAGCCCTCCTGGAAGGAGCGGCTCCGCGAGCAGGAGATGGCGTCGTACGGCCTCACGGAGAAAGACATGTATGTCGAGATCTCCGAGGAAGAGGTCGAAGTCGAGGAGGAGGAGCCTCCGTCGGAGGAGTGACGATGGCCCGAGCGACGACGATTCAGGCGCTGCGGAACCGCGGGATTTCCAAGAAGACCGCCGAGATCCTGGCCGACGCGGGGTTCACGCTCGAAAAGCTGTCCGCGTCCAAGGTGGAGCGGCTCGCAAAATTCATCGCAAAGAAAGAGGCCGAGAAAGTCCTCAAGAAGCTCGGGGCGGCCCCCGTTGAGGTGAAACCCGCCCCACGCCGCGAGAAGGCGCGGCCGTCGGTCCGCGCGAAGAAGCCGGCCGCGAAAGCGGCGGAGGCGGAACCGGAGACGCCCCTGACGATCCCGGTGAAAGCGCTCCCGCTCAACTCGGGCGAGCAGGAAATCGCGGACGGACTCAAGGAGATCGGCCGATGGCTTCCGCGGTTCGTCGTGACGGAAGTCGCGAAGAAAATCCACGGCCTCAAGCTCAGCAAGAAACGCCTCCAGGAGGTCCTCGAGAAGATCTGCCTAAAGTTCGACCTCCACGTGATCGATGCGAACGAATCCGCCGGGATCGTGTCCGCGCAATCGATTGGTGAACCCGGGACCCAGATGACCATGAGGACGTTTCACTACGCCGGCGTCGCGGAGATGAACGTCACCCTCGGCTTGCCACGACTCATCGAGATCGTCGATGCTCGGCGCGTCCCCTCCACCCCGATCATGGAGTTGTACGTGAAGACGGGGCACGGCGACCTCGAGAAGATGCGCAAGATTGCGACGGAGATCGAGATGACATCCCTCGAGGACGTCGCGTCGATCGAGACGGACCTCGTGAACATGCGGGTCCTCGCGTTTCCGGATGACCACCGCATGAAGTCGCGAGGCGTCACGTGGCCCGAGCTCGAGGAGCGGTTCAAGAAACTCGGCGAGGCCCAAGAGGTCAAGCGCCAGGTCGGGAACGTCGAGCGGAAGACCCGGGCCCTGGTCGTCGAGGCGGGCGAGCCCTCGTTCAAGAAACTCCAGCGGCTCGTCGAGCAAGTCCGCACAATGAAGATCAAAGGCATCGACGGGATCTCGCGAGCGATCATCAAGAAGCGAGGGGAAGGCTACGTCATCTACACGGAAGGCTCGAACCTCTCGAAGATTCTCGAGCTCCCGTACATCGACGCCTCGAGGACCTCGACGAATTCGGTCCAAGAGATTTACGAGGTCCTGGGGATCGAGGCCGCTCGGAACGCGATTGTCAACGAGGCGTACAACACGCTCCAGGAGCAGGGCCTCACCGTGGACATCCGGCACATCATGCTCGTCTCGGATATGATGACGAACGACGGGGACGTGAAGGCGATCGGCCGGCACGGCATCTCGGGCCGCAAGTCGTCCGTCCTCGCGCGCGCCGCGTTCGAGATCACGGCCCATCATCTTCTGCGCGCGGCGATCACAGGCGAAGTCGACTACCTCGACGGCGTCGCGGAGAACGTGATCGTGGGCCAACCCGTCACCCTCGGGACCGGGGCGGTGAACCTGATTTACAAGCCGCCACCCGGGCTACCGAAGCCGATGGCCGTCCCGAAGCCAAAGCCGGCCGCCACGCCTCCCGTGCCTCCCTCGCCGGAGCCGGAGGAACCGTTGGAGGAAATCGTCCCGTGATCGACATGTCCCGCGCCCTCCGGGTCGCGACGGACACGGGCGACGTGCGGTTCGGGCTGCGGGAGGTCCGTCGCGCGACGAAGGCGAAGAGCGCGAAGCTCGTCGTCCTCGCCTCGAACTGCCCGGAGGACGCCGTCCAGGACCTCGGGGACGTGCGCCGCTTCCGGTTTGCGGGCACGAACGTGGACTTGGGCGCCGCGTGCGGGGTTCCGTTCTCCGTTGCCGCGATTGCGGTAATCAGCCCCGGCGAGTCGAACATCCTCAGCGTCTAGGATCCGCATGGCCGAGATCGTTTTTGACGAGCAGACGATCAAGTACGTCGCGCTGTTCCAGGATCTCACGCGGACGACGGTCGTCGATTGCGTCGACGCGGGAGACAAGCTCATCTTCGTGGTGAAGGAAGGCGACATCGGCAAGGCAATCGGGAAGAAAGGCGAGAACATCGCGAAGCTGAAGCGCCTCATGAACAAGGACATCCATGTCGTCGAGTATTCGGATCAACCGGACAAGTTCGTGGCCAACGTCTTCCGGAACTTCGACGTGAAGTCGGTCGCAATCGAACAGCGAGGGGACATCGTCCACGCGACGGTGACGGTCGAGTCGACGAAGAAGGGACGGGCGATCGGGAAGGAAGGCCGAAACCTCCGCGTCTCCCGGGACCTGATCGCCCGCCACCACCCGATCCAAAGCGTCAGCGTGGCATGAGCCGCGGGCCGCCGCTGTCGCCGATGTGAGTCGGAAAGTTCAGGTATCCCTTCCGCTTCGTCGCGCGCCAACGCGGTCGCCCGTGGGCAAGGTCGTCCTCCCACCGTCCGCCGCGGAGGCGATCCCGATTCAGTACAAGTGGACGGTCCTGACGGTGACGACCGTCGGTGTCCTCATGGCGGGGATCGACTCGCGCATCGTGATCGTTGGCCTCCCGCAGGTCGCCCGGAGCCTCCAGGCGGATGCCGAGCAAGCCATCTGGATTACGCAGGCGTACGTCCTCGGGAGCACGGTCGCGCTCCTCCTCATCGGGCGCGTCTCCGACATCGTTGGCCGGGTGAGGCTGTACACGAGCGGGTTCGCGGTGTTCACGGTCGGCTCGTTGCTGACGAGCCTCGCGGTCAACCCGCCGGAGGTCATCGCGTTCCGAGCCATCCAAGGCCTCGGCTCCGCGATCCTGTTCACGAACAGCGCGGCGATGATCGTCGACGCGACGCCCTCGCAGGAACTCGGCTTGTCGCTGGGGATTAATCAGGTCGCCTTCCGGATGGGCTCCATGGCGGGGCTCACGGTCAGCGGGATCATCCTCTCGTTCTTGGACTGGCGGGCTCTGTTCTACGTGAACGTGCCGATCGGGATCTTCGGGACGGCCTGGGCCCACTTCCGCCTTCGAGAAGTCGGAAAACTCGAACGAGGCGCGCCGATTGATTGGGGAGGCTTCGCGGCGTTCACAGTGTTCATTACAAGCCTTCTTCTCGGGTTGACCCTCGCCGCGTACGGCGTCGCTGAGATCCGAATCGTGGTCATCCTCCTGCTGGTCTCGTTCGCGAGCCTGGCGGTCTTCGTCGCACTCGAGCGGGGTCATCCGCACCCGCTGCTCGACCTGAAGCTCCTCCGCATCCGTGAGTTCACGGGCGGGGTCCTAGCCCAGCTCCTCAACGCGATCGCCTTCGGCGCCGTCCTCCTGCTCTTGAGTCTGTACTTCCAGCTCGTGTTGGATCAGAACCCGCTGACGGCCGGGCTCCTCATCCTCCCCCTTGACATCGCGACCCTCGCGGCGGGGCCTCTGAGCGGTCTCCTTTCCGACAAGTACGGACACGTGCCTTTCACGACGACCGGGCTTGCGGTGATCAGTCTCTCTCTCTTCCTCTTCTCGACGACGGACGCGACGACACCGTACACGTCCCTTGTCGCGTTCATGATGCTGTTCGGCGCGGGTCTCGGGTTCTTCGCGTCCCCGAACATCAGCTCGATCATGGGCTCCGTTCCACCGGAGCGGCGCGGGATTGCCTCGGGGTTCCGCGCGACGTTCTTCAATGTCGGGTACACGATCAGCCTGAATCTCGCGATCCTCATCACGACCTTCACGGTTCCCTACGCCCTCGTCACGCAGATCATCCAATCCGTGAATCCCGCGGGAATCTCGGTGGCGGATCGGATCCTGTTCGCCCAGGGGATCAAGACGACCTACCTTTGGCTGGCCGGCATCAACACCCTCGCGATTTTGCCATCCCTCCTCCGGGGGGGACGCGCGAACCGACGGGCCCCCGTGCCATCCGCCGTCGCGGAACCCTAGCTAGCGCGGCGGGCAAACGGTTAATACCGCGAGGGACGATTTCGCGATGCCTGCGGTGGCAGGTGAAGGGATCCCCCCTCATGTCCCTCCCGCCTAGGGAGCCCCCTCCGTCGGCGGATGCCTCCCTCTCCCTCCGGTTTGACGACGCGGACCGGAATCTTCTCGCCCGTGCATTTCGGACGCCGAGCGATGGACCCCTCGCGTGGCGATTGAACGGCGAGGGGCACCGCATCTCCCTCGTGGACGGGTTCGACCGGCTGTTGGCTTGGCCGTCGCTCCGAGGCGTCGCGCGGTACGAGCATCAGGAGCGTACGGTGTTTCGCATCTTGCGCGAGATGCACGGCCGGGGGATCCTGGCGGATGAGGTCGGTCTCGGCAAGACCATCGAGGCCGGGCTCGTCCTCAAGGAATACGCGATCCGGGGGCTCGTTCGGCGCGCCTTGATCCTCACGCCGGCCGCCTTGACCGGCCAGTGGCGCGAGGAGATGGCGGAGAAGTTCTCCCTTCCCTTCGCGGTGCTTCACTCCGTCCGGGACTGGGACCGGCGGCCGCTCCTCATCGCCTCGATGGACACAGCAAAGCGGGAGCCT
>VBME01000027.1 GCA_005878995.1 Methanobacteriota archaeon
CGAACGCGAACGACGTTGCCCTCTCTGCCGCGGCGACCCCGACTACGCGCCTCGACCGCTCGGCCTGGTTGTCGCTGAGGATTCGCTTCGGGCGAGGTCTCTGGAGACGGCTCCACCGAATGGCCGATGGGTGGCCCTGTAGCCGGTGCCAGCCCCGAATGACCGTTTGGATGCAAGGACTCCACGACACGGTCAACGCTCGCCTCGGTCGACCCGTCTTCCTTCCCGACTCCTTTGCGAGGTACTCCTCCGGATCCCTGGAAGGACGATACCATCTGGGATGCGTGGGATGCCGGATGGCCCGGGCAATTTCGCGTTTCCTCGCTCGCGCCTCCAGGCCCGGACGTCTGCAAACCTAGCCCGATCAATTCAGGCCGGTCGCGACATCGTGTCGAACCCGAAGCCTTCATTTTCCTCCGCCTCTTCGCCTGGTCAATGGCCCGCTTCCCCGAGGCCGAGCGTCGCCGGTTGCACAAGATGATCTGCATGAGTATTCTCCCTCGCTCCCCGACCTTGGGTCTTGAGGACCAGCATCTCCTCGCATTCGGCCGCGGTTGACGATTGGTCAACCGGTTGTCCCAGCCGTGCAGTTTCACGGGAGTCTTTCTATCCTTTGCAGCTCATGTCGCTGGCGAGGCGTCGGATGGGCACCGAGGAGAACAAGGCATTGATACGACGGTTGTTTCAAGCGATTGATGAGGCCTGCAAGGAGGGCAACGCCGACATTCTCGATGAGTTTCTTGCACCCGACTTCGTGGAACACAACCCGTTCCCAGGCATCCCACCGACGCGGGAGGGATGGAAACAGGCGTTCAAAATGTTCGTCGACGGTGCCCCTGGGTATCACGTGGTCGAAGACCTCGTTGCGGAGGGGGACAAGGTTTCGGGACGGATTACCGCGTACGGGACGCACGAAGGAGACCTCTTCGGCATTCCGCGAACGGGCAAACAGATCCGGGTGGCCGGGATGGCGATTTGGCGGATCAAACGCGGGCGAATCGTAGAGCACTGGCACGAGACCGACCAGTTGGGGCTGATGCAGCAACTCGGCAGGATTCCGCGACCGGAAGATCGTGCGTAGCGCCATTGCTAACGAGATGGGGAGAACAGGAAACGTCGACATTGAGAGCGACAAGATTTCCAAACACGACTCCCTGGGTGTGCGATCCCGGCTCGCCGAACAGCCCAACCAATGATCATGAGCTCGCCTTTCAATTCAAGCGCGAATTGTCGGATGACGCTCGGTGAACCAGGTTTCCCCATCTTGACGCGTGCAGGGAACGGCCGCCGCGCCAGCCGCAACCCTCGCCATTTGCGCACAGGTGGACGCTAGGCATGCCGCCTGTCTCACAAGTGGACCGGCAGTCGGAGCGATACGGGGTTATTGCCACTTCCGGAAAAGGCCTCAGATACGAAGCCTTCTTAAACCACCCGGGCCTCGCCCTCCATATGGCCCGCTTCCCGGAGGCCGAGCGCCGCCGGCTGCACAAGATGATCTGCATGCAGTGCTACGCCAGAAACGCGATGCGGGCGACCCGCTGCCGCAAGTGCGGCAGCCGAGAGCTCCGGCCGAAGGCGAAAGAGGCCCGGAAGGAATAACGGGGACGCACGGTCGTTATCAGGGAAGCGAACGTCGGCCGGACATACTTTCGCTCATCCCGGGGCCCCATCTCTTAATACTCCACTAGCCATCCTACATCCCCTCTCGGGAAAGGGGACGGACCGTATGGCGCAGAAACCGAACAGCGTTGTGCACGTGGAAATTCATTCGAACGCACCGGAGAAAACGAAGGCGTTTCTGAAGGACGTCTTCGACTGGAAGTTCCAGGACGTGCCGGAGATGAACTACTCGATGTTTGAGCCCCCGAGCGCCCCGGGCGGGGGCCTGCAGAAGGCCGAGAATTTGCCGGCGGGCGTGCTGGATTACATCCTCTCAAAGGACATCGACGGCACGGTCAAGAAGATCCAGTCGTCGGGGGGCTCGATCGTGACGCCAAAAATGGAGATTCCCGGGATGGGATTCTTCGCGGTCTTCCAAGACCCGACGGGGATCACCTTGGCCCTTTACGAACCGCAGGCCGCGCCGCGGCAGGCGCCGGCCTCTCGCAGAAAGACCACGAAGCGCGCGGCCCGTGGTGGGCGGAAGGCATCCCGTCGTCGTTCTCGCTGAAGCGGCCCCCGTCAATCGTCCGGAGCGCCGTGGACGGGGATGACGGCCCCCGTCACGTTGCGGGCTTGATCCGAGCATAGGAAGGAAGCCACTTCCGCAACGTCTTGCGGCGTCCCGTGTGTTCGGCCGCCCCAGGGCCCCCCATGGCGAACCGCTTCAACGGCTTGCCGGAACGTGAAGGCCGGGATGTATCCCGGGGCGATCGCGTTGATCGTGATCCCGCGTCCGATCTCGCCTTCCGAGAGGATCCGTGTGAGGCCGTGCCGCGCGATCTTCCCGACCGTGTAGTCGTACGGCGGCTCGGTGAACTCCTCCGAACGCTCCATCCCAATGTTCACGATCCGTCCCCAACGTTTCCGGCGCATGTCCGGCAGCGCCGTCCGGATCGTGTGGAACATGCCGTCGATTTCCGCCCGCAGCACGCCTTGCCAGTATGCATCTGTGACCTTCGCCAGGTCTTCCCGTGGGTTCCACATCCCGCCGGCGTTGTTCACGAGGATGTCGACGGAGCCGAGCTCCGCTTTGGCCCGCGCGAACATGCGTCGTACCTCCGGCGCTTTCGTGGTGTTGGCGCGAACGACGATCGAGCGAGCGCCGAAGTCCCGGATCACGTCTGCGAGTCGACGGTTGTTCGTGGCGCCGGTCGTCCGGTTCGTTCCGTGGTTCAGGACCACGGCGGCACCTTCTCGGGCCAACGTGAGCGCCGTGCTTCGCCCCATTCCCTCGCCCGTACTCCCGGTCACCACCGCGACGTGGCCTTCCAAGGACCGTGGCATGCGGCCGGGAACGGCGTCCGCTCGATAACGCTGTCGGGGAACGTCGTCACAAAGGCAACGCGCGCGATGTCGGGAAGCGCATCGGCGGACCGGTCTCCCTCTCGAATGGATCTTCCGGCTCGGAGCGTCGGGCTAGCAGGGCGCGCGGATTTTGGAGGATGAGGACGACCCGAATGGCTTTGTCCCGCGGTGAGACCATGAGGGAAGCGCCTTCCTCATGAACCGCGAGGAATCTGAGTTCCATGGACAGGAACGCGTATGGGCGGGCAGACAAAGCACCCTTGCATCAGCGTCGACATCCGTTTGCGTCAATGTGAACCGGCCTGTGCGGGTCGTAATGCAGGCCGCCCCCGTTTCCTTGCACGGGTGATTTTCGCCCCGCAACGCTTATCGCGGGGCGGTGGAACCACCATCCCGTGATGGCCTGGATCACGCGACGGATTGCGGGCTCGATTACCTTCGTGATCGTCAGCGCCATCCTGGGTGCCTGGGCCGTTGCCAGCGGCCACCTCACCGGCGAGCCCACCCTGAGCACCGCCTGGGGTGCCGGCATCCTGGCCTTTGCCTTCCTCGTCTCCCTCGCGGTCACGCATCGCATGAAGGTCAGGGAGCGGACGCGGAAGGCCTGGGAGGCGTGGGAGGCGAACGCCCGCGCCTGGCAGGAGTACTGGGCCCGAGCGTACGCCATGCAGAGCCGCCGGCGTTGACGGAAGGCTCATGCGCCCCTGGCGCGTCTCCGTCCGATGTGTTCCTTGAGCAACGCCTGATCGGTGCGATGGCGAACTTCGGGTACGTGATCGGGGATCCCGCGACGAAGTCGGCGGGCGTGATCGACCCGAGCTTCGACGCCCGGGCGTTGCAAAAGGCAGCCCAGGAGAACGGGTATTCAATCGAGCTGATCCTGAATACGCACCATCATCCCGACCATGTCTTCGACAACGAACGCCTCGCGGACGAGACGGGGGCCAAGATTGCGGCGCATCGCCTCAGCGCCGTGCGAAAGGATCTGGTGCTCGAAGATGGGCAGATCGTCAAGGTCGGGGAGCTCAAGGTGAAAGTCGTCCACACGCCCGGGCACTCGCCGGACTCGTGCTGCTTCATCGTCGCGGGTCGCGTGTTCACCGGCGACTGCCTCTTCGTCGGTGACTGTGGCCGCGTGGACCTCCCGGGCTCCAGCGTCCCGGACATGTACGACTCCCTGTTCCAGAAGGTCCGGAAAATGGACGACGACCTGGTCGTCTGCCCCGGTCATCATTACGGAAAGACGCCGCTGTCGACGATCGGCGAGGAGAAGCGGACGAACTACACACTTCGGCCGAGAAGCCTCGAAGAGTTCAAGCGGTTCATGGCCTCGCCCTAACCCGTCGGGACGTCCGCAACGACGGGGACCGGCTTTGCCTTGCGGGGGCGCGCGGCCTTCTTAGCCCCACCCTTCCCTTTCGTCTTCCGGCGTTTCCCGTCCTTCGCCGGGCACTTCATGTTCAAACAGAGGACCCATGGTCGCCGCTCCCGCATGATCACGCGGATCACGGGATGGCCACAGGCGTTGCATCGCTGGTCCGTCGGGACGATGAGGCCGCGTTGCGGCAACGGGTACGAGTTGTCGCACTTCGGATAGCTCGAACACCCAACGAAGCGTTTCCCGTACGTGCCATGGCGGATTGTCAACTCGCCGTCCCCGCACTTCTCGCATCGCCCGATGAAGTTCTTCTCTCGGACCGTAGGGCAATCGGACGCGACGCAATAGGTGGTCGTGCGACCGCGGTCCGTGTGAGCGATCATCGGAGCGCCGCACTCGGGGCAGTTCTCTGCCGCGCTCTGGATGATCCCCATCTGCGGAAGGGGATGGGTGTTCCGGCATGCGGGATACCGGTCGCAGCCGAGGAAACGGTTCCCCCGCCGGGAGCGGATGACCGTGAGGTTCCCTTCCTTGCACACGTTGCACTTGCCGATGTAGTTCTGTTCCCGTAGGGCGGCCTCGACCTCTTGCCCGATCGCCTCCCGGTTTGCCTCGAGCGTCTCGAGGACCTCGCTCAGCATCTGCTGGGACTCCCGGACGACGTCTTCGCGAGCGCGGACGCCGGTCGCAATCCCCTCCATGTCGGCTTCGAGATGGGCGGTCATCTCGGGCTGCGTGATCCGCTGCGCGTGGTCCTCCAAGGCCTCGATGACGGCGCGGCCGCTCGTCGTGGGCCGCGGGTACTTGCCTTCGATGAACTTGCGATCGTAGAGCTTCTTGATGATCTCGTGGCGGGTCGACTTGGTCCCGAGGCCGAGCCGCTCCATTTCCTGAATCAATGACCCCTCGCTGTGTCTCGGCGGGGGCTGCGTCCGGTCTTCCCGGAGCGAGACGGGCCCGGCGCGGTCGAGCGACTCATCGACGGCCAGCGGCGGCAGGATCGCTTCCCGCGCGGTCCAGTACGGGTAGTAGGTCCGCCATCCCGGCTCCTTGAGGTGGTATCCTTCCGCGAGGAACACTTGCCCGCTCAGGTCGATTTTCGCCTCCGCGACCTCCGCGACGGCGTTCGGCGCGACGGTCGCGAAGAACCGCCGCACGACGAGCTCGTAGATCCGCCAGTGGTCCTGCCGTTTGACCTTGTCTCGTCCAACCCCTTGGACGGGATAGATGGGCGGATGGTCCGTGGCCTGCGTCCGGCCGCGACTCGGGACAATCCGCTCCTGGCCGAGGAGCCGCTGTGCTTCTTCCGCGAACGGCGAGTCCCGCAGCTTCTCGAGGACGGACCGGAGGTTGATCGTCGAAGGGTACACCGTGTTGTCCGTCCTCGGATATGAAATGAAGCCGGATTGGTAGAGATCCTCCGCGAGCTTCATCGCCTGCGCCGCGCCGAATCCAATCCGGTTCGCCTCCGCGACGAACATTGTCGTGTTGAAGGGCGGCGGGGGCCGTTCTTCCCGCTCGTTCTGGATGTACTCCTTGACGAGTCCTCGGGAAGTACGCTCCGCCTCGGCCAGCGCGGCCTCCGCCTCTCGCCTCGCCCAGAACGGGCCGTGCTCGTGGTGCGTCTCGAACTCGATCGGTTTGCCTTCGACTTCCTTGTGGAATCGCGCGGAGAGGGTCCAGTAGTCCTGGGGGACGAAATTTTCGATCTCCCGTTCGCGGTCGACGACGAGGGCCAAGGTCGGGCTTTGCACCCGGCCGACGGAGAGGTAGTCTCGTCCCAGCTGGTTCGAAGCAATCGAGAGGAAACGGGTCAGGACCGCGCCCCACGCCAAGTCGACAGACTGGCGGGACTCGGCGGACCACGCCAGGGGGTAGTCAACCTCCACGAGGTTCGCGAACGCCGCCTCGATGTCCCACTTCGTCAGCGCCGAGAATCGGGCCCGCCGCACGCGGATTTCCGGCCGGGCCTCGCGGATTAGTTCCAGGGCTTCGACGCCGATGAGCTCGCCTTCTCGGTCGAAGTCCGTTGCGATGATGACCTCGTCCGCTTCGCTTGCGAGCTGCTTGAGCGCTGCCCCGATCTTCCCCGCGGTCACCACTTTCTGGGGCTCGGCCCATACGAGCTCCTTCAAGTCGACACGAGACCAGTCGTTCAAGGACTCCGGATAATCCAGGTTGATGATGTGGCCGCGAAGGCCGACAACTTGGACGCGATCCGCGTTCTGGGGGAACTCGAAGACCGTCGTCCCTTCGACGGACGTCCGCTTCGACTTCCCGTCGCTCAGGATCGTCGCGATTCGAATAGCGGCGTTGAACTTCTCCGTCACGATGAGTCGTCGCACGGAGGGGTTCGCACACAGGGGGCGCTATTTAATCGTTTGGCGCTGGATGTTTCCGTGCGACGGATCTTTCGCGCGCGCGTTTTCCTCGCGTGCGCGCGGGTCGCGTCTCAGGACCCCCGACCCTCGGCGAAGGCGCGGCGAATCGCCTCGGCGGCCCGTCTGGGATCCGGGGCGTCCATGATTGCAGAGACGACGGCGACGCCGGCGACACGGTGGCGGGCGAGAACGCCCGCGTTTTCCGGCGTGACCCCTCCGATCGCGAAAACCGGGAGGCGCGAACGATGGACGACGGCGTCGAGGACGTGCATTGGGAGCACAGGTTCGTCCGGTTTTGTCGGGCTCGGGAAGAACGGACCCACGGCCAGATAGTCGGCCCCTGCGGAGGAGGCTGCGTGCTCCTCACTCGGCTTGCCGTACACCGTTGCACCGATGATCGCCTGCGGTCCGAGGACCGCCCGCGCGACCCGTGGTGAGGGATCGTCCCGGCCCACATGGACGCCGTCGGCGGCCACTCGGCGGGCAAACTGCGGGTCGTCGTTCACGAGGAAAGGGACATCGTAGCGGCGACAAAGTTCCCGAAGTCCGCCTCCCGCTTCGGTCCGTTCTTCCGCCGAGTAGGATCCTTTGTCTCGAAGTTGCACGAACGAAACTCCGCCTTCGAGCGCAGCCGCGACGGTCGCGACCATGCGAGACACGGGGCGTTGCGGCGACGTGACGAGGTACACCCCGTCAAACCGCCTCGCTTGTCGGTTCGTAGGGCTCAGGCGATCTCCCCGGCAAGCGCTCGGCTGAAGGCGATCCAGAACGGATCGCGGTCTGCGGGCCGGAACGGGTGGCCGCGATCCAGGCAAGGTTGCCCCCTCTTTGAGAACGCGCCGATGTTGGTCGCTCGGATGCCCTTCCGCTTCAGCCTCGCGACGACGTCCGTCGCGGCATTCTCGTCGACCGCAATCAGGAGGGTCCCTTCGCTAATCGCATCGAGCGGGTCCATTCCGAACACCTTCGAGACCTCAGCGACGGCGGGGTCCACGTGCACCTTTGCAAGGTCCACGTCGACGCCGAGGCCCGAGGCCTGCGCCATTTCCCAGACGGCGTTCCGGACGCCGCCTTCCGTCGCGTCGTGCATCGCCCATACGCCGCCATCCCGGAGACCCACGGATGCGGCTGCCAGCGCATCATCTACAGTGCTCATTGATTCGAAGAGGGCGCGGGCGCGCTTCGTCACCTCTGCGCCGACGTTTCGTTCCGCGATTTCCGGGAACGTGTTCGAGAGGATCGCGGTCGCTTCCAGCGCCGCCGTCTTGGTCACAAGGAGCCGGTTCCCGGGTTTCGCCAGGTTCGCGGTCACCCAGCCAGCCTTTGGTGCAATCGCGAGGAACGTCGCTCCACCGACCATCGGGTAGGAGCAGCCTTCGTAACGGCCCGTGTGGCCTGTGACGATTGCAGCACCATACTTGTTGCACTCCCGATCGATGACCCGTAACATCGTCTCGATTTGGTCATCCTCAATGTCCATGGGCAGGTTCCAGTCCATCGTGATATATTGGGGGGCGACGCCCGAGGTGGTCAGATCCGACGCGAGGATGTGGAACGAGAACCACGCGGCTCTCTCCCATCCGTATTGAGGCACGATATAGATCGGATCGGTCGTCGAGATCATCGCCCGACCGTCCGGGAGGCGGACGACGCCAACGTCCACGCCGTTCGCGGGCCCGACGGCGATGTCCCTTCGAGCCACGCCCAAGTGGCGAGCGATCACGTTCTCGAAGAACGAGCGGCTCACTTTTCCCATCGGGTATTTCGGATGCGGTCGGTCCGTCACGTCCGGAGGACTCCTCAGGATCCCCGGGCTGAAAACATCCTCGTGTTCCCTACGCCGGTATGACCCGGATCAGGTTCCAAGGGTCTCTCCCTCACGCGGGAGACTCTCAGCCCTTCTGGGCTCCCCGAAGGGGCCCATTCGAGGCGCCTAAATGAACGTTTGCCCTCGCATCACGTTGCCGCAAGAAGCGAGGCGACCTCGACCGGATACTGCGCCACGCGAACGCCTGCGTCGTTGAAGGCCGTCACCTTCGACTCGGCCGTACCTTTGCCTCCCTGGATGATGGCCCCTGCGTGGCCCATGCGTTTACCCGGCGGAGCGGTGCGGCCCGCCACGTACGCGACAACCGGTTTCGTCACGTTCTTCGCGATGAACGCGGCCGCATCTTCCTCCCCAGTCCCGCCAATTTCCCCCACGACTACAATTTTCCTCGTGGACCGGTCTTTCTGGAACAGCGCGAGTGCCTCGACCATGTTCGTCCCGATGATCGGGTCACCGCCAATCCCGATGCAGGTCGATTGCCCGAATCCCGCTTCCGAGATCGCGTTCACGATCTCGTAGGTCAGCGTGCCGCTGCGCGAGATGACTCCGACGTCTCCCGGCTTGAAGATCTGATTCGGCATGATTCCCATCTTGGCCTGTCCCGGACTGGCAAGCCCGGGGCAGTTCGGTCCAATTACGGTGACGTCCTTGGTACGCGCGTACGGCTGGAACTCCAGCGCGTCGTGGAACGGGATGCGTTCCGTGATGACGGCGATGAGTCTGATTCCGGCTTCGACCGCCTCGATGACCGCATCCTTCGCGAACGCGGCGGGGACGAACACGATGGACGCGTTCGCCCTCTTGCGGCGGACCGCTTCGTCGACGGCGTCGAAGACGGGCACCCCTTCGACTTTCTGGCCCCCCTTGCCCGGGGTGACGCCCGCCACGACCTTCGTGCCGAAGTCGAGCATCGCCCGCGTGTGGAACTGACCTTGGTGGCCCGTGATCCCTTGCACGATGACGCGGCTCTTCCGCGTCAGGAGGACGGCCACTTCACCGCGCCCCGTGACTGACCTTCACCGCGAGTTCCGCCGCTTGCTCGATCGTCTCCGCGGGATACATGCCGATGTCGCGCAGGATCTGTTTCGCCTTGTCCTCGTTCACGCCTTTGATTCGCGCGACGACGGGCACGCTCGCGTGCATGACCTCGAGGGCCTGCTTGACGCCGACGGCGACCGTGTCGGCTTTCGTGATGCCGCCAAAGATGTTGAGCAGGATCGCCGCAGGCTTGGCTTTCAGGAGGAGCTCGAATGCCTCCGCGACCTTCCCAGGATCGTCCGTGCCGCCGAGGTCTAGAAAAGTGCCCCCTCTGCCTCCCTTCAGATTCAATACATCGAGTGTGGCCATCGTCAGGCCCGCGCCGTTTGCGATGACCCCGATGTCCCCATCCAGCTGGACGAACGCGATGCCCTTCTCGTGGGCCTCCTCCTCGAGCGGCGTTCGGTCTTGGTCCAAGCCCGCGTATTCGGGATGGCGGTACTCCGCGTTGTCGTCGATGACGAGCTTCGCGTCTCCCGCGATCACGCGACCGTCTTTCGTGAGGACGAGGGGATTGATCTCGACGAGCTCCGCGTCCTCCTTGCGGAACAGGTCGTACGCCTTGCGCGCGATGTCGACGGCCTGGTCGGCGACGTCCTTGGGCAAGCCCAGGCTTGCACGGAACGCCCGCCACACGTAGGGCTGCGGCCCGACGAGCGCAGGGACATGCTCCATGAAAATGCGGTCGCGAGGGAGGGATTCGACCTCCATGCCCCCCATCGCGCTCGCCATGAGGAGGGACTCGCGGGCCGACCGGTCAATCGCAAAGGATAGGTAGAGTTCTTTCTCGATGTCGAGACGCTCCTCGAGATACACCTGCTTGACCGTGTATCCGCCGATTGCCATTCCCAGAATCTGTCGAGCGACGCCGCGGGCCTCATCCAAGCCATTCGCGGGCCGGACCCCTCCCGCCCTGCCGCGACCCCCGACTAGGACCTGGGCCTTGACCATGCACGGGAGCGGCGGATTCGTGATGTCCTCCGGAGTCGAGGCAACGATGCCGCGCGGAACCGGGATCCCGTAGCGGGAGAAGATTTCCTTCGCTTTGTACTCCAGGAATTTCATGGCGGCAGGAGGGCCATGACGGCAGCCTCCTTTAGCTTTCACGTCCCCGCAAGAAGCCTCGCAGAGCTCTTCAGATCCATACGAGGAATCGGTCGCGCAATGATCGAGAAATTGGCGAAGCCCTAGATTGGGGTGCCCGTACTCATCACGAGGTCCCGGAACGCCTTCATAATCTTCTTCGTCGTCGGCCCGGGCTTGCCGTCTCCGATTGTCCGGCCGTCGACCTCAACGACGGGCGCGATTTCCGCCGCGGAGCCGGTGATGAATGCCTCGTCCGCGGCCCAGACATCATACAGGGTGAAGAACTGCTCTTGCGCCGTCAAGTTGAGGCCGGGAGCGAGTTCGAGGACCGTCTCACGCGTCACTCCGGGGAGGTTCGTTGATGTGAACGGCGTCACGATCGTGTGGTTGCGGACGATGAAGACGTTTTCCGCGCTCGCCTCCGAAACGTAGCCATGGATGTCGAGCATCAGCGCTTCGTCCGCTCCGTACTGGTTTGCTTCGACCTTGGCCATGATGTTGTTGAGGTAGTTCAGGGACTTGATTGACGGGCTCAGACTCTGGGGCGGCACGCGCCGATACGACGACGTGACGACCTTGAGACCGCGTTCGTACACCTTGCCAAGGAGGTTGATGCTCGGCTGGGCGATCACGATGATACTTGGCCCGGACTTGCATTTCCTCGGGTCGAGCCCAAGATCCCCCGGTCCGCGGGTGATGATGGGTCGGATGTACCCTTCCTTGATCTCGTTGCGTCGACACGTCTCGAGGCTGATCCTCCCGATCTCATCCTTTGTATGAGGAATCTTCAGGTCGATTGCTTTCGCGCTTTGGAACAGACGGTCCATGTGCCGCTCGAGCTTGAAGACCCGGCCGTTGTACGCGCGGATCCCTTCGAAGACCCCATCCCCGTACAGGAGTCCATGGTCGAAGACACTGACCTTGGCCTCCGATTGTGGAAGGAACTTGCCGTTAACGTAGACCGTCAAATCCATCGCGGAGGCCCCCGACCGCGTGTGTATCATCCCTTTTCTCTAAAAGACTTTGGTGCGAGGTTCGCGTCTTTGCAATTCAGCGGAACTTCTCCCCGGTCAGGCGCTCGAACAAGGCGACGTAGAGGTCGCTCACCTGTTTCGTGACCTCCTCGGGCAGTGGCGGGATATCCGGTTCCGGCCCTCCCGCCTCCCGCGCCTCCATGAGCGCCTGGTGGTATCCGATCTTGCGGTAGTATTGCCGGACGAATTCTTTGCTGAGCTCGATCTGTTGCCCTTTTTGATAGCCCTCGAGATCCCAGAAACGGTCTTCGTCCGCGGTGCCAAACGTGTCGACAAGCATGAGGCGCCGTTCCGGGTCCATCGCGAACTCCTTCTTGCCATCCACGTGAATGAGTCCACGCTTCCTCACTTCCGTATTCAGACGATCGTCGATCATCAGGACGGCTTTGACGAGGTCGTCGTACTCCGCCGGGCTGAGCTTCGAGATTGCGAGCGCCTCCGCGGTCGTGAGCTCACGATCCACTTTCTCGAGCTTCGTCGTCACTTCGACGAAAGGCCGCGGGAGCGGTTCGCCGTACCGCGGAGCATGGCCTGTGGGGAACCCCGCGTCCGCAGGTCGAATCTTGCCCGCCTTGATTCGGTCATGAAGCGATCCGGCGACGTAATATCGCGCGATGAC
>VBME01000180.1 GCA_005878995.1 Methanobacteriota archaeon
GATCCCATCCGGCGCAACGGAATAGCTCCCCTCCTCCACACTCCATCCCGCAGGCACGTCGTCCTCCAGTACGCCGTGGGTCACGTTGACGTTGGCGGTGATCGCGTCGTCGAACGTGTACAGGGCGATGTTCGTCGCATCGATCGTCACATGGATTCGTGCGCCGGCCTTCCCATCGATCTGGGTCCAGAGCGGTTCCTTCCCGACCACGACCGTCGCATTCGCGTGGAGGTAGGCCCAGAAGTCGCTCTGCGTGTTCGAATCGGGTCCGTCGTAGTGCGCGTTCGCCAAGATCGGCCGCGCGGCGAACGGAAGCGTTTCGCCTCCGATCCGGTATCGGATGTCGGCTTGGGTGAACTGGAATTCCTCGGAGCACCACCAGGAGGGTTTCGGCAGGAAGCCTTGCAAGACCTCTTCTCCGTACGAATACAGAAGGGAGCCACCCGCCGGGATCGTCTGGACCGCCAGGACCCCGTCTTGCGTCGTTCGCATGGGATTCGGACGAGGCGACGCGAGCGGGTGCGGGCTCATGAGGACCGCCGGCTCGGTCACTTCGACGGGAACCGTTGCGGCGTTCTCCACCCGGATTCCGACCGGCGACGTCACCGTGTGGCCGTCCCGATCGTACGTCTCGTTCACGACCGTGGCGGTCACGAGCCCGCGACCCGCGGCCTCCCAGAAGCTCATCGTACCGGAATCCCCGCGTGGCACGGGCGGCCCGATGTGCACGGAGCTCACGGCCGTGACGGCTGCGACGAGGACGATGAACACTGTTAGCTTAAACGAAAAGGCTCTCATCCCGTCCCGTTCCGCGGCCGAATCAAAGATATGAAAACCGGTTTCCTTAAGGGTGCCGACATAATTCTCACATGTTCCGCCGGGTGATTTTCAACTCTGATACGATCGGTCCATCCCATCGAAAGGCCCGGTTCGACAACGCCTTGAAGGGACGGAGGCTTCCCTCGCGCGTGATCGTCTACGACCCGCGGTTCCTCGACCATGTGGCTTCGCCTCTTCACGTGGAGCGGCCGGAACGCCTCGGGTCGGTCGTCGCCCGCCTCCAGCGGGAGGGTCTGTTCACGGAGGTCACGAAGGCGGCTCCCGCGAGCCTCGCGGACTTGGAACGAGTCCACCGGACGCCCTACCTGGACCTCTTCCGAAACCTCGGGGAGGGGCTCCTGGACCCAGAGACCGCGGTGCATCCATCGACGTTCGAAATCGCCTCGCTCGCGGCGGGCGCGGTCCTTCACGCGACGCGGGTTGCCGTCCGGGACGGTCGGCCGACGATTGCGCTCGTCCGGCCGCCGGGCCACCACGCGGGTCCGGACTACGGCGGGGGCTTTTGCTACCTGAACAACGTCGCCATCGCCGCCGCGGCGCAAGTCGCCGAGGGCCAGCGGGTCGCCATCGTGGACTACGACGCGCACCACGGCAACGGCACGCGGGACATCTTCGCGGATAGCGCAGACGCGCTCTATCTCTCGACGCACGAGTACGGGATCTATCCGGGGACGGGCCCCGCGGAGGACGTCGGCGAGGGGGAGGGCCGCGGGTTCACGGTGAACATCCCGTTCCCGGCCGGCTGCGGCGACGCGTCGTACTCGGCCGCATACGAGACGGTCGTCGAGCCGATCCTCCAGCAGTTCCACCCCGATGTCCTCCTCGTGAGCCTCGGGATCGACGCCCACTACCGGGACCCGATCACGTCACTCGTGCTCTCGTCGCCCGGATACGTGGACCTGCTCGGCCGAACCGCGGCTCTCGCCGTCCGGATCTGCGGGAATCGGTTCGTGGTGGCCTTGGAGGGCGGTTACCACCTCGAGGCGCTCAGCGAAGTCCTCGCGGGTGTCGTTGGGCAGATGCAAGGTCGGTCCATCGGGTACACCTTGACGGATGTCCTCGATAGCGACGTCCACGGCCGCGGCGCCATCGACGCGACGACGCGGGCTCAGCAGGCGTTCTGGAACCTACGCTGAGTGGTGCCGCTTCCGCTCCGTGACCTTGCGCTCCTTCTCTTTGACGATGCGCTTGTACAACGTCTCCAACAGGCCGGTCAGCGCGACGTGGAGATCCCAGTCGAAGTGGTGGGCGTAGTAGATGCGGTGGGCGGTTGTGAAGCGCGCGCGCAAGGAGTACTTCCAGCGGTCTCCCTCCGGCTTGTACTTCTGGAGGTGGATCGCGAGAGTCCTCGGCTCCACGAGGGGCGCAATCCGCCGCATCTCCTTCTGGACGATATCGTAGATTTCGTCGTACGTATCCTTCGGGTCGTCTTCGAGTCCGCCGATTTCGACGAACAGCTGCTGCCGCTCCCGGAGTCCGGCGAGGAACTGCATGAGGTCTTGGCTCGTGATGATTCCGACGGGTTCGTCGCGCTCCGCCACGATGATCGAGGAGATGTGATTCTTCGCCATCAGTTCCGCCGCACGCTGGACGTCCGCGTCGGGGCCGACGGTGTAGGGCGGGTAACGCATGACGCCTTTCACCTCGAGGCCGACCTTCGCCTCGCGGCCGGCGCGCTCGCCGTAATGCTCGCGGACTTTCGGCCGCGCGAACAGTTCGACGACATCTTTCAGCCCGACCACGCCTTTTAGATGGCGATTCTTGTCCACGACCGGCACGGAGCGTTCGCCGAGAGATCGCATGATCTGCACGGCATGCTCGACCGTGTCGTCCTCCGCGACGCATTGGGGATTCGGCGTCATGAATTCCCGCACCGAGAGGCCCTCGACCGCCCGCGTATCGACGAGGGCCCGAACGATGTCGCTGCGGGACACGATGCCGATGAGCGACTTCCCCTTCACCACAGGGACCGCCCGGAATCCGGCGGAGATCATCTTCTCGGCGGCCTCGGGAAGGGCCGTATCCGGGTTGATTTCCGGCGCGATCTCGAGCACGGTCGAGACCTTCGTGGTCGGCGGCAGGTTCCGTCGGCGCATCAGCTCCCGCATCGTGACGACGCCGGCGAGTTTCTTCCGTTCCAGGACGGGCAATTCGTGGACGTCGTTCGATTTCATCTTGCCGAGGACGTCGCCAAGCGTGTCGTCCGGGGTCGCGGTGACAAGGTCCGTGGACATGTAAGCGGAGACCGGCAGGTCCTGGACCCTGTTCCGCTTCATGGAGAACCCGCTTGGGGAGGAAGCGATAGCGGGCGTGCGTATAATAAAGTTCTTTCCGGGCTCATCGATTTCGCGTCGAGATGAGGGTCCGCGCGGTCGTCGTCTTCCGGGGGCGCGTCCAAGGCGTCTACTTCCGCGCGCACTGCGCGGACAAAGCGGAAGAACTCGGGCTCGACGGCTATGTTCGCAACATGTTGGACGGCAGTGTCGAGGCGGTGTTCGAGGGAGAAAAGTCGCTCATCGAAACATGCATCGATTGGAACCGGAAGTCGCAACCGTATGCGCGCGTCGAGGCGGTCGAGGTCAATTGGTCGGAACCGCGGGGCGACGTTCGCGGATTCCAAGTTCACCGCTAATCGGCCTCGAATGGCTACCGCAACTCAATCCGGTACGTCGTCTGCGGCAGGTCATGGTGGATCGTCCACACGGCAGCATCGGTTAGGAGGCCCTTGTCGATCCACGCCCGGGTCTTCTTCGGGACGGTCGCCGGCCCCAACACCGCGCCCGGTCGCCTCGGATCGTCGATGTAATCGGTCTCTAAGAGGAAACGGGGCTGGCCCTTGAGCGCCTCGACGACGAGGTCTTCTTTCGCGAGAATCGAAGGAACGAGCCCGTGCGTATCCTCCGTCCGAGTCAGCGGCGTCGAATGATGTTTGACGACTCGCTTCGGATCGAGCCGCGCATTCGCCGCAATTCGGGCAAGTCCCGCAAACGTCTCGCGTGTGGGGTCTTCGGTGTGCAGGACGACGGCGCAATCGAGCTCTTTCGCACGGGCCATGGCGTATCCGAGGAGTTCGTTGCACGCCGTCACGATCTCGGCGTCGACGGGAAAGTGAGGCCGTCCGATCTCACCGAAGGCAACCGCCCTCTCCCCCGCGATGTGGGCGGCAGCGAGATCGATCCCTTTCCGGATCGCGTCCACTGCGGCAGCCGATCCGATGGTCTCGCGGAGGTTGAGGAGGTCTACGGGGTACGGGCCAAGGGCTACGAACACCTGCACGCCGGTCGCGGCGCGGACCGCCTCGGCCATTCGGATCGTCTTCTCATAGGCAGGTCCATAGTCCTCGCCGCGGTGAATCGGGATGTCGTCATAGGGAGCGTGCGTCAGGAGGAACGCAGTCCCACCTGCTTTCTCGAACGCCTTCGCGGCGAGCACGCCCTGAAACTCCGGTCGGAGGTGGATGTGGTTGTCAAAGATTGGGAACCGCGCGGCCACTTACCGTCTCCCCGAAACCGAATCCTAGGGGTCGGATAAGGCCTTCGCGCCCCCACGCGCGTCGCGGCTTAGGCTGACGAAGACTCTTCCGCACGCGCGCGGAGAGCTCGGTTCATCTCCTCGAATCCTCGCCGCGTGTCTCGGTCGAGGCTTCGACGGAGGAGCGGGACAAGCAGCCCGTGAAACTCTTCTCGCTGCACGAACCGGACCCGATCGTTGCCCGTGGGCGTGATTTCAAAGATGTGTTCGCCATCGAAGAGTCCCGGGATGCCCAGATGCCCAAGCCATCGAAGTTCGCGGTTGGGCTCGACCCTTTTCAGAGTCGGTCGGAACGTCATCCCTTTCGTCCCGGATGCCCGGAGCAGGACCTCGAGGCGGGAGCCGGCTCGCAACTCGCCTCGGATCCGTGGGATGAACGGATTCCATTCCGGGAACGCCGCGAAATCCGTGAGATGTTGCCACACACGCTCGGCCGGCGCGTTGATGTCGATCTCCGTCCGAAGCTCCTTCATGGAATCCTCGGACGGCGGTGGTCCGCCTACCGCAGCAGGCCGGCGGCCTTCAGTTCCTGCGTGATTTTCTCGACGGCCTGCTCGACGTCCTGCGGTTTGCGGGCGCCGGTGCACACGAGCTTGCCGCTGCCGAACAGGAGGACGACGACCTTCGGTTCGTCGATCCGATACACGAGGCCCGGGAACTGCTCCGGCTCGTACTCGACTTTCTCCAGTCCCAGGGAGATCGCGATCGCGTTCAGGTTGATCTCCGTGCCGAGGTCCGACGAAGCGACGATGTTCTGGACCTCGATCTCGGGGTTCTTCTTGATGGGGATCCCGGCGGCCTCGATTTGCTTCGCGACCATGTCAATCGCGGTCTTGACGTGCTCGAGGCTCTTCGCCCCCGTGCAGACGACTTTCCCGCTTCGGAAGAGGAGGGTCGCGGTCTTCGGCTCCTTCAGGCGGTAGATGAGCCCCGGGAACTGCTCCGGCTCGTACTCCGCGCCGCCGAGGGCAAGCGCGATCGCCTGGAGGTCCAGCTGCTCCCCCAAGGACGTCGAGGCGACCACGTTCTCGATTTTGATTTTGGCCAAAGGCACACCTCCGATCCTCAGCGGGCCGGAGGGCTCCGCAGAGGGCGTCAGTGGGCAGGGGATTTAAATACCACTTTATAAGGTTTGGTCGGCTTGGCTCTGTAACCTCTGTGCTAGTACACTCGATGATGCCTGGGCCGGCGACGAGGCAACGAGGCAACGTTGAGGTTGCAAGGCCGCTCGATTGCTCCCATATTGAGCCAACAGTGTTCCTCGGATTTTCACTTTCGGGCATCTCCCTGGAAGGCGTGACGTGCGCCTTTTCCCTACGGTACGCATGGACGTCCATCGGGCCCTGGTATTCCCAATCGCATGGGATGAACGAGGCCTTGGCAAGGGCTGTACGGTTCCAGCCCGGTGCCCTCCGCCATGATGTCGTGAGTCCCCTCTACGACCTGCCGGCGCTGCCGACAGGCGCACGAGGCGAGCCGAGCGGAGTGGAGTAGTGTTAGGGTACCAACCCCAACGTTACAGAACCGTCGGCTTCGTTCGTGTCTGAGGTCGCGCGAAACGCGAATTCGCGCGCTCGTACAAGGGCGTACAGCATCCGGTTGTGGGGTACCGGAATCCGGTGGCGGTCCGCGGCCCGGACGATCACGCCGGTGATTGCTTCAATCTCCGTGCGGCGGTGCCGCTCGAGGTCCTGCAACATGCTCGCGCGGTTCGAGGCGGTCCGCTTCGCGATGAGGACGGTCCGCTTGTACAACTCGTCCGAATCGACGCGGGCGCCTTCGGCCTTGGCAACCGCCACGGCTTCCCGACACACGTCGCCGAGGACTTCCTGAAGCCGACGGTCGCGGACCAAACGGCCGTTCGGAACCCCGGCGAGTGCCGCGACGGGATTGATCGACGCGTTCACGACGAGCTTCGACCACAGCTCGGACCGGATGTCGCTGGTGACCCGCGCCGCAATCCCGACGTCCGCGAAAACATCTCGCAATCGAACGAGATCCGCTTCGTCGACGCGAGCCCATGCGCCCAAGACCGTCTCACCGACGCCCGCGTGCCGCACCTCGCCCGGCCCTTCGAACGTGACACCGTGAGCCGTCGTGCCCGCGACGACGCGCCGTGCCGTCTTCGCGATGGTCTCTGCGTTGCCGAGGCCGTTCTGGAGCGTCAGGAAGATCGCACGATCCGCGAACGGGCGCAACGCAAGCATCGCGTTCGCGGTGTCGTACGCTTTTGTCGTGACGAGCACAAGGTCGGGCCTTGCGTTCCGCGAAGTCCGCGTCGCCGCGCGGGGTTTCGCGATCAACGTCGTCTTCCCGGAGATTCGCAGTCCATGGGAGCGGATCGCCGCTACGTGCTCCGTCCTTCCAATCAGGATCACATCATGACGGCGGGAGAGAACGCCTCCGAAAAAACTGCCTATCGCGCCCGCTCCGAAGACGAGGATTTCCACATTCCGAGGATGCGTCCGCGCGGCAAAAACGGTTTCGATGGGGCGTTTGACATTCTCGCGTTTTTATAAAATTCCGAGAATGCACGATTTTTCTCGCTTCGCTACTTTTAAGTGCCCATCATCCATTACAGAAAATAGGGAGGAAACAAGTGGCCAAGAAAAAGAAGGGCAAGAAAAAGAAGAGATAGACGCTTGCCCGGCCAACCCTGGCGGTGACTCGCCCTCTCGGGACTCACCGCGCTGCACCCTTTTCCCGTTTTTCATTCCTTTTCATTTCTCGACAGACTCGATCTGCGAGTTTCAAGGGTTCGGGATACCCGTGTTGCGTCGAACGCTGGACGATTTCTAGGGAGCGATCCAGAGAAATCCGGTTGCCGACCGAGACGAAGATCGGACGCGCACGGCCCGGCGGAGTCCACGCGTATCCTTGCACGCGTCCGCGGAGCTCAATCGGGAGCACATGCTCAGAGCCGCGTCGTTTCGTCTTCACCCGACCGACCAATGGATGCTTCGCGACGCCGACCGTCGGGAGGCCGAGGCGGACCCCGACGTAGCACGCGACGCCGAACAGGGCCGGATGGAGTCGGCCATGTCCGTCCACCAGGAGCACGTCAGGTCGATGCGTCAGCCGACGGACAGCGGTTTCGAT
>VBME01000028.1 GCA_005878995.1 Methanobacteriota archaeon
CGAACGCGGCGTGGTCCGGCGGCACGACGATTCGGCGTTTCTCGATCGGGACTCGCCCGAACCGCTGGAACGCGTCGGCGAGGCGATCTTTGCAGACGCCAGGGCACATCGATCCAGTCTCAAAGATGGGAAGCTTATTTAACATCGCCCCGAGTTGACCGGCCGCGCACGGGAGGGTTCGCGCGTGCCCCTCGAAGATGTTTCGGACCGATCCAACAAGGTCTACGACGCCATGAAGTCCGCCGGCATCACCTCGGAGGACAAGATGCGCGACGCGGAGGCGATCACGAAAATGTCGAAGCTCCCGAAGAACTTCGTCCTCACGGCCCTTCAGGAACTGCAAGCGAAAGGGTATGCGAGACGCCGGGCGCGCGAGAAGGCCGCGGGCTACTGGCTCATCAAGTGACGTGCAACGGTCATCGTCGCGGGCGGCCGAGCGCGGCGGCAATCATCATCGGCAGAATCGCGGTCGCGTCGCTTTCAATGGTCACCTGCTTCGCGGTCTCTTTGACCTTGCCCCACGAGATCCCTTCTCGCAACCGGGCGCCGCTCAAGCTCCCGTCCCACTCCGGGGCCGTCGTGATGTAGACCGCGTAGTCGAGGCCACCGCGGAACTGGTTCCACCAAATCGTGTGGTGCTTCGACACGCCGCCGCCGATCATCAGGGCGCCCGTCTCCTTCGCGGTGAGAGCGAGGTCCGCGAGCTCTGCCTCGTCGCGGAACTGGTCGATCGCGAAGGCCTTGTGGTCCTGCCAGAAAGACCAGAGCTGGTAGCCGACCGCGCCATCGAAGATCGCAGGCACATAGACGGGGATTCGGTTCCTCCACGACCACCACAGGAGGGATTGCCGGCTGCCCGACCGACGACCGAGCTCCCAAAGGAGTTCCTTCGTCGACAGGTTCCGCCGCCCTGACGTCCATAGATCGCGGAGCATGGGTTGGATTTTCTGTTCCAAGATGATGCCGTACGACTCGTTCGGGACGAGCACGTTGCCGAGGCGATTGATGCCGGCCCGATGGAGCTTCACGTCGTCCATCTCGAATTCGCCTTGGTAGTACGGCCGCCACACCCGCGCGAGGTCGTGATCCGCGGTCCCGCACGTCGTGAGGACGACATCCACGAGCTTCCGCTCGACCAGGGTCCGCAGGACGCCGCGGACGCCCGTCGCCATGAGGGCGGCCGGGAACGAGAGGAATGTCGTGCACGACCGTCGGCGGAAGATCGTCCGAAGGATGTCGACGCCCACCGCGATTTTCTTCGCGGTAAAGCCACCGCCACGGCCCATGGACTCGACAAGTCTTGCGACCTCGACGGACCGAGCGACCTCGATGTCCTCCACCTTGCGTCGCAGGAGGTCCCGCTTCACCATCCGGCGCGGGATTCTGGCGACTTGATAAAAGACTATGGAGGCCGCCTCAGCGGTTGAGATGCGCTGTGGGTCCGTGAGCCAAGACCAACGTCCATTCGCTGCTGGCGATCGTCGGTGTCAACGCGGCAGCGAGCTTGATTGACCCGTTGGTGGAACACAGAACATTCCGACTGAACACTTGTAAACCTGCTGTGTACGTGTCATCCTTTTTATCATGTTTGGTAACGAGTTGTATGAAGCTGGGAGGGAGTGCGGCGGTCGCCGAGGTGGCGGGATCGGTTGGTCTCCTCGCAAAACCCCTGAGTGCGCTATTGCCGGATCGACCGAGAGACGCGCACCGACCGGAACCCAGCCCCAACACTCCGTGGCTTGAGTGCAAGGGCCTCCTTCGGCCGTCGTGCACGTGCGCGAACCAGGGTATCGCCCGAGGATTCGCCATGTTCGCCGCTCTCGTCATGGTCCTTGTCGGGTTCTCTGCGCTCGTAACGGCCGCGCGAGCGGCGACGACGGACACGAAGCCCTTTTCGACGGGAGTCACGAGCGCAGCCTACTCGCCCAGCTTTGCTGTCGCCTCACTGCCGAAGGGGGGCGTCCTCGCCCAGAGTCTTGGAATGTTTAGGCGCTGGGACGGAACGCTCCTCCCGTATCAGGCGCTGAACCAGTCATTGGGCAACTGGCCGTACCTCGTGAACGAGACAGGAACCTCGCTGCGCGTAACTCGGTTAGGCCAGAGCTTCACCCAAACAATTGTCCCCGGGGCGAGCTATTCCTTCGGCGCAAACCGTATCAAGGAGACGATCAAGGTCTCCTCACCGTTTCCCGTGTCGTTCAGGACGCCTTCACTCAGAGTTGGTCTCTCTGCGTCATACTACGTCTCCATTCGAGGGACGACCGTCACGCTGTCCAGCTCCTCTGGCCCGGAGTGGACGAGTGCGCCATTCGTCGCGTGGGACTCCGCGAACCCCGCCCACACCTGGACGGACTTGGCGAAGTCCGTCGACTACGCTGGCGACTCGCTTGTCATCGACTTGGACGCCAGCGCCTTATCCGCTGCGACTTACCCGCTCTACGTTGACCCCACGTGGGTTCTGGTGGCGAACGCCCAGAACGGTTGGCCCGGAACCGTCGATAACGTCACCAGCGACTGGGGGGACCGGAACCTTCGCATCGGGCTCCTCGCGGACAACTTCAACGACAACACGAATGACATCTGGACCGTCGTCTCCGGCAATAGTTTCTCGCTCTCCGGAGGCGCGGCTCACCTCATGGCGACGCACATTCGCGCGACCGGGACATGGTACAACGTGAGCCTTGAATCGACCCTAAACTTTGCGTCCTGCGGGGACGCCGATATGGCCTTCCGGTATTCGAGCAGTTCGAATTACTATTATCTGTACGTTAATTTCGCGGCTCAGAAAGTCACCCTGTACAAGATCGTCGCCGGCGTGCAGACCGCCCTATCCTCGACTCTTTCCATTCCGATGTCGGCCCAGACGACATATGATGTGAAAGTCCTTGGACGGACCAACTACTTCGAGATCTGGTGGCAGGGCCTGCTGAAATGGAGCGGGACTGACGCGTCACCTCCCGCCAATCCGATTAAAGGGAGCATCGAGTTCTCCGAGGTCGCAAGCGGCTGCAGCCTGACCCTGGATAACGTGCGACTCCGAGACCCAAATCGCACGTCGGGCAACTACACCTCGATCAAGCGAGGGGCATCGAGCGGCAACGTCGCCACCCAGCTGAGGTTCCTGGGCACTGCGGATGCGTACGACGCGACGGACCTCTGGATCAACTCATCGTCAGACAACAACACGTGGGGCGGGTGGCATCTGGTAAAGACGATGGCGGCCCCGGGCCTCTACTACCCGATACCAGACATCGACCACAAACGATACTACCAGGTCCGCGCCGTTTTGCGGACCGGGGTTGACGGGACCCCTTCGGTCCAGGAGATCGACGTCTCCGAGAACCCTCCGCCGACCGGCATCGCCGCGACGACCAACACGGGCCACGAACCATGGTATCTCTACGTCGGTGGTGACGTTAACGCCGTCTCCGGAGACCTTGTGCTCTCCTCCACTGACCTGACCATCAAGGCGAAAGGGTACCCGATCTGGATTGTTCGGACCTACAACTCCGTCCTCGCGGGAACCGCCGGACCGTTCGGCCTCGGGACGATGGACGCGTTTCACGCTAGGCTCGCCTTCCCGACCGGGGGTAACGTAAGCCTCACGGCCGGGGACGGGGCGGCCTACACATTCGTCACGATGGGCGGCAACGCCTACAGCCCGCCCGTGGGACTCCACGACAATTTGGTGAAGAACGGGGACGGAACGTACACGGTGTGGCAGCCCGACGGGTCCCGGATGAACTTCGACACGACGGGAAGGGTCACGACGATCGTCAACCGAAACGGGAACCATCTCACGCTCACCTACACGGGCGGGAACCCGACGCAGGTCGCCGATGATTCCGGCCTCTCTCTCAGCCTGACCTACGACGCCGGCAACCGGGTCAAGACCGTCACGGACCCGATGGGCCGGAAGGTCACCTACACGTACGACGGCTCCGGGCGCCTCATCCAGATCACGGACCCGATGGGCTTCACGGAAAACAATTCCTATGATGCCTCGAACCGGCTCCTCCAGCGAGTCGACCCCGCCGGTCACGTGGACCGGTTCGTCTACGACGCCGGCGGGCGCGTCAACGAGACGTGGATCGGCGAATGGAACTTCGTGTCCGGCAGCGTCCGATGGCAGGTGCGGCAGTACCGGATCGTGTACGTCAGCGGCACCCAAACGACCGCGACGAACGCGGCGGGGGCCGTAACGACGGGCACGTTCAACAGCCAAGGCAACCCTACGAGCGTCATCGGCCCCCCCGTGGGATGCGCCCTATGCCGCGGAGGGAACTCGACAACGTACACATGGGACGGCGAATTCAACGCCCTGACCGTCGCCGATGGCCGAGGCGATACGACCTCGCGGTCCTACGACTGGATGGGGAACGTTCTATCCACCCGGGATCCCGAAGGGAACACAAGCGTCCAGACGTTTACGAATGCCCAGAACACGACCGCGTTCATCGCACTGTTAGCGAGCACGACGAACCCGAGGGGCTACACGACGCGGTACACCTACACCGCGAACGGGAACCTGTACGCCACCATGCGGTCCGGTGGCAACACCTCCTACCGATTCTATGACGCTGCCGGCTCCCTCACTCGCTTCCAAGACTTCCGCGGGAACTCCGTGACGTACGGGTACGACGCCCATGAGTTCCTTGTGAACTCGACGGACGTTGGCGGGAACAAGACCCTGTATCAGAATGATGCAATCGGCCGGATGTGGAACGCCACGACGCCCGGAGGGAACACGACGCGCCAAGTGTACGATCCCGACGGACGCGTCACGTCCGTCGCGGATCCGCTCGGGAACACGATAACCTCGACGTACGATAAGCGCGGGGACCTCCTGACCCGGAAGGACGCGAACCTCCTCATCACCCAGTACACGTACAACCTGACACTCGGAGGCGTCCAGCAGGTCGTCGACACGGGCGGCAACATCACCAAGTCCGTCTATGACGACCTGGGCGAGCGGATCCAATCGATCGACGCGAACGGACATGTGACGAAGTACGGCTTCGACAATTTCGGTCGCTTGATCAACACGACGACCCCACTGGGCCACGTGACCCGGTTCGTGTACGACGCGGCCGGCAATGATGTCGTCGAAATCAAGGCCAACGGCACGCGGATCAACTACACGTACGACGCGTCCAACCGCCTCATCAAGACTACCTATCCGAACGGCCAAGCCGTCAGCGTCACGTACGACAAGAACGGGAACGTCGTCGAGAAGAAAGGGCTCGAGCTCGACGAGATCTTCGCGTACGACGCCCTCGATCGGGTCATGCAGACGAAACAGATTTTCCTCGACGCGTCGCTGACCCTGTACCATAACTACACGTACGATGCGAACGGCAACCGGCTCACTATGGATGGGTCCGGTGGAGGGACTTACGTCTGGGACAAGAACAACCATATCGCCAGCCAGACCGACGCCGTGGGAAGCCGATGGACGTTCGTCTATGGGAAGGACGGGCGGTTGCTCAAGGAAATCTACCCGAACGGCGGCTACGTGACGTACGCCTACGACGCCGTCGGCCGGACGACCAAGATGCTCACCTACCAAGTCGGTGGCAGCCTCTTCGAGTCGGCGACCTACACGTACGACAAAGTCGGGAACCGCCTAACCGACACGGACTTCGGGACGTCCCAACAGACCGCCTGGAGCCAGACGGGTTGCTGCACGATCGACACGTCCGGGCTCACGGTGTCGGGGCTCAGTCCGTCGCCCCAGAGTGTCACCGTGTACGTCGCGCCGACCCTGATTCTCGACGCGACGCAGTTCACTCCGCCGTGTCCCTCCGCGACGGTCACCTGGTACTACATCCTCAATGGCGTAAAGACGCAAATCGCGACCGGGGGCGTATTAGCCGGCGATACCCACGCGTGCTACAAGAAGGTCACTCCCGCCAAGAGCGCGACGGTGTCGCTGAAGAACGGGGATGTCCTGCAAGGCGAGGTGACCTACGAGAACGATACGATCGTCGCGACGACGCCGACCGCCCTGACGACCTGGTTCGAGTCGTCCCAAGCCGCGACGACGTATACCTACGACCGGAACTACCGGCTCGGCAGCGTGACCTACTCGCCCGGGACGACAGGCGCGTACGCGTACGACGCCGTCGGCAACCGACTCACGTACGCGTCCGGCGGCAGCCCGATCAGTTCGTCGTACAACGCGGACAACGAGCTCACGTCTTCGTCGGACGGGACCACGTACACGTACGATGCGAACGGGAACCTCATCTCCCGGACGGCGGGTTCGACAACCACGAACTACTCGTACGACTACGCAAACGACCTCGCGCCCATCTCGACCACGATGCTGATCTCAAGCTCCTGCAGCGGATGCGCCACGACGGCGAACGTCACGTTGCCGACGCTCCTGCCCTCGCCGCAGAGCAAGACGGTCGCGGTCGGCGCATCCGGGACCCTGGAGGACGACATCGACTACCCGAATTGTCCGACGGTCACCGTCACGTGGTACTACATCCTCAACGGATTGCAGCATCAGGTCGGATCAAACACGTTCACGCTCAAAGCGAAGCTCGGCGTTTGTGTGACCGGCTTCTCAGGCACGTACCCGAGCGCCTCCCCGGTCGCCTTGTACACCGGCAATCGACTCGCCGGAGCGATCGTCATGGATCCCGGCGCTTCCTCGGCCTACGTCGCCCAATCGAGCACTTCCGTGAACGCGGGGACCTTCAAGGTCGCACCGTATGTCGTCATGCAATACGGGCCCGACGGTCTCCGTTCGAGCGAACTCGTGAACCAGGGCTCCGTGACGCAGCACTTCGGATACGACCTCCTTGGCATGGGCGGCCTCCCGCAGGAGGTCGCCGACTACAGCGGCACTTCGCTCACTACGTCGTACTTCTACGGCGTCGGCTCGGATCGACCCCTGGACGTCATCCAGGGCGGTACGTCGTACTACTACCACCGGGACGACCTCGGCAGCACGACGACGATCACGGATAGCTCGGGAAACGTCGCCGCGTCGTACCGGTACGACGCGTACGGGAACTTGCAGCAATCGGCCGACACGATCGGCAATCCGCTCCGGTACACCGGGGCGCCGTTCGATTCGACGACGGGCCTGACCTACGACCGCGCGCGCTTCTACGATCCCGCCACGGGCCGCTTCCTCACCCCGGACCCGCTGGGCGGTGGCTACGCCTACGCGGGCGACAATCCGGTGAACCGGGTCGATCCGAGCGGCCGGGCGGCGCTCAACAGTCACCTAATCGAGGGCGGGGACGGAGGACAGGGCTGCACTATGACGCTGTACCTCGCGGACCGCTGCGCCAGCATTTGGGCCAGCATAGGGGGCGGCGGGAGAGGCATCGGTGGCGGGGGCCCCGGGTACTCGAGTCAGGGGTTCAGTTGGAATCGCTGCAGCGTGCCAATTGCCTTGTTCCTCGTCGGCATCCTGTTAGGGGCAATGGGACTGGACCTGGACCTCTTTCCCGAAGGCACGGTTGCGCTCGCTAGGGTCCTTGCAACGGCGGACTCCTTCATTGTCGACGCCATGGGGATTTTGAACAACCCGGGTGACCCTGGCTCTTGGATTACCGCTTTGTTTGATATGGGCTGGTGGCTCTGGTGGCACGCTCTGGTACCTTTGCTTGCCTGGTGGGTGCTAGGGCTCGCGAGCTTCGAAGTCGCGCTCCATTTCACCCCTCCGGGCATCGCTATTACCCTTCTTGGCCTAGCGCTGGGTGCTGTCCTGGGTTTTGTCGATCTCGCTACTCAAGGTTGCTGGCCATGAATCTATTCGTTAGTTGCGTCGCCTTCTTCCGTGAACAAGTTCGGTCACGCCGCTCGTTTGTCCTGGTGCTCAATCGACACGAGGGCAGTCGTAAGTAGGTGGAGACTTGGTCGGCTATCTCGGAGGTGATCCGCTAGGTGTCGCCGCGGCATCTGTCACCATTGTCGCCTGGCTCCTTGTAAGCCTGGCCCTGACCCATCTCTTGGGCGTCGCGTTGATTCCCGCTCAGGCAGTGGGTCTTCTTGCCGGCGCGGGGCTTTCATTCCCAATCTGGAGGCGATGGAGGCGTTTCCAACGAAAATATAGACGGATGCCCGGTCGCTAACCCGCCGATCGAGTTGGATAGTTGACGCGAGGCGCTTGTCGTCAGCACAATCTCCACGCCCTTTTGATTTCATGCAACCGTCCCTGTGTGGGGGCAGATGGGGGCGAAGCGCGCGTGCCTCGAAGCTTTCAATCGAGCCGTTTGTGGACTCAATGAAAGACTGCCGACCTACTCCCAAAGGACGACTAGCTATTGTGCCAAGAGAGCTCGCAGGCGCTCCCACACGCCGAGCGGACCGCGCCAACGGAACGCGCTGCCGCAATCCTCGCATCGGCCCCACCCGTCGTCCTCGAAGACGAGGCGCCTCGAACGGCAGACGCCACAAGTCCCGGATGACGGCTTCTCAATTCCGCGATGTCGGCGTTCGTCGGCGATCTGTGCCTCGAGCAGCTGAGAGGCTTCCTCCGCGTTCTTCGCGAACGTCAGGCCCGCAAGATAGTCGCCCTTCGCGAGGACGTCCCGCGCTTGTCGCAAGAGCGTCCGGACTTCGGCTGCGCTCAGATCATACGACTCCGCCTCTTTGAGGACCGGCTCGCAGGCGCCGAGGACCGCCTGAGCCTTCTCGATCTGCGCTTGTCGGAGTTGCATTGCTCGGTCGATTTGCCGCTGCTGACCCTTCATGGCGAGCCGCTCCGCACGCTTCAGGAGGTCCCCGGCACGGCCGTGTTCGCCCGCGGCAATCGCGGCCTTCGCGGCTTCGTGGAGTTCCTGCGCCTCCCGGACGTCAGCGCCGACGTTGCGAGCGACTTCGATGTGGTCCGCGACGGAACCGATCGACTCCTCGACCTCACGGATCCGGCGGCGCCGTGCATCTCCCGCCCGATTGGCCGACTCGACAAAACCCTCGCGGGCCGCCGCGAGTTGATCCCGGTCGAGGAAATCCGCAGCTCGCTTCCATGAATCCTCGGCGAGGGCGACGGAAGCCCCCAAGTTCGCGGCCTCGCGGATTCCGTCCCGCGTCGAGGCGAGGAGGTCCCGAACCCGATTCGCCTCGCGCGCATGGGCGGCTTCGGCCGCGCGTACGAGGTCCCGCAAGAGGGCTTCGTCCTCCCGTTGCCCCCGGAAGAACGCGTCCCGGGCTCGGTCGAGGAGGACTCGGGCCGCGGCTGCCTCCGGGTCGTCGGCATCGCACGGCTCGAGGAGCGCTTGGGCCGCGAGGACCGCGTACGACCACGACGACCGCCGGAGTTGCTCCGTCGTCCGCTCGGCCAGCCGCGACGCTTCCTGGGCGGCGGTGAGCGCCGCCTCGAACCGGCGTTCCTGGAAACTCTTTCGGGCTTGCTCGAGGAGCTCCTCCACCCGATCGAAGTCGACGTCGGATTCTCGCCCGAGGGCGAGGCTCGCATCCCGCTCCGGCGCCGCCTCCGCCTCGAGTTCCATGAGGATTTCGGACGAGTCAGGGGCGCCCGCGAGGGCCTCGACGAGATCCGCCTTCCGCTTGAGCCCATGGAGGACCACCCGGTGCCGTTCCCCCAGTTCCCGGAGCTGCCGAGGCCGAAGCCGGTCGAGCTGGTACGCCATCCGACGCCGGCTTGCCTCCGGCACGAGGTCCTCGGCCCCGGGGAGCGAGGCGAGCGCTTCGATCAGCGAGTCGCGATTCGGATACCGCGTCGGATCGACGCCGTGGGCCTGGGCAAGCCCTTGCAACACCTCGTCCGGCAGGGAAAGGAACGTTTCCCGGGGCGTCGATGGCATTCAGGAGGTCTCCACGGAATCAAGCGGGCGGAGCGCGATAAACGTTGCGCAGCCTCATTCATCCGTCGGACGGTACCGACGCAAGATCCCGATCGCCCACTGGACCTTCCGGAACTCGTCCGGGTCGCCGCCCCGGTCCGGATGGTGGCGCCTCGCCTGACCTCGATAGGCCCGTTCGACCGCGGCCCGGGAAGGCCACCCGCGCCCGAAACGCGGCGGATGGACCCGGACATCCTCGAAGCCGAGAATGCGGAACGCCGCCTCGATGCCTTTCGTCTGGAGATAGAACTCCCGCAGGTCCGAGAAAATGCCACCCGATTCGTGGCCGCCCTCGATGCTGTACCTCGCGTGTCCCCGCGCAATCGCGGTCCCGGAACGGTGGTCGTGCCCGCAGGCAAAGCAGAAGAAACGGTCCGGCACACCTCGCCATCTCCCGATCGCCTCAAGGCCTTTCGGGTCCGGAGGCAAAGGTTATGCGCGCCCGCCGCCTTTGCGTCGACCGTGTCGTTCCGCTCGGGTCCCTCCGTGTTCAAGGACCAAGGGAAACTGTCGTTCGACTACCTCCCGGACAAGATGGTCCACCGCGAACAGCAGACGCAGCGCCTCTTCAGTCTCCTTAGGCCGATCGTCGAAGCCGGGACCTCGAGCAACGCGTTCCTGTATGGACCCGTGGGCACGGGGAAGACCCACACCGCGAAGCGGTTCTGCCTCGATTTCAAACGGCATGCGTCGGAATCGGACCGCGCGGTCGACTGGGACCTCGTGAACTGCCGCCAGCGGATGGGGGACGACGCGGTCTTGCTCAAACTGATCCAGCACTTCGACACGCATTTCCCGGAGCGGGGATTCTCCATCGCGGAGAAGATGGAAACACTGCGGCGGCACCTCGAGAAACACAAGCTCCACTTCATCGTGATCTTGGACGAGGTCGATGCGCTCCTGAAGAAGAGCGGGGCGGACTTGATCTATTCGTTCGCGCGGATTGCGGAGGAAACCATCGCGGCAAAAGGCAACATCTCGATGATCTTGATCTCGCAGCGTTCGAACGCGTTGGAGTACATGGATCGCGCGGCTCTGAGCACGTTCCGCCGATCGAACGTCGTCGAGTTCCCGAAATACGACCGAAAGGAGCTGCGGGACATCGTTGCGGTTCGCGTCCTCCTCGCGATGCACCCCGGGACCGTCGGCGACGACCTCGTCGACCTGATCGCGGACCTCGGATCCGAATTCGGGGACGCCCGCTATGCGATCGAGCTGCTCGAGAAAGCCGGAATGCTCGCGGACGAGGAGCGAGCGGACGAGATCGCACCGGAGCATGTGCGCGGCGCGAAGGCCCACGTCCATCCGACGGATGTCCAAGAGCGCCTCGGCCTCCTCGACGTGCCGAAGAAGCTGGTCCTCCTGGCCATCGCGAGGAAGAGCCGCAAGAAAGCGTACATCACGATGGGGGATGCGGAAGACACGTACGCGATCGTATGCGAGGAGTTCGAGGAGAAGCCGCGAGCCCACACGCAGTTCTGGAAGTACGTCCGAGAGTTGGACGCCCTCGGCCTCGTCGACACGAAGTTGAGCGGCGAAGGCGTCGTCGGGAAGACGACACTGATTTCTCTCCCCGAGATTCCCGCCAAGGTGCTCAGTGATAATCTAGAACGAAGTTTGAAGAGACGATAGCGCTATGGAGAAACCGATGGGATGGGTGCAACCGCAGGAAAGCGAAATGGGCACGGAGGCTGAGGCACTTCGCTCCGCGATGCCCATGGAACTCGAGAAAGGGGCTTGTTACCTCGTCAAGGAGAAGAAGCCGGAGCTGAGCTTCCGCCTCTTCGAAATGCTCCTCGGTCAGAAGACTCCGGCCTTGTGCATCACCCGCCAGTATCCGGATCGGGTGCGGCGGGAACGCGGCCTGGCCGAGACGCGAATCATCTGGCTCAGCCACACGCCGGGCGAAGACTTCCACAACCCGACCGCGATCGGAACGCTCGCCAAGGTCATCCAGAAATTCATCGAGGACAACAACGGCGAGGGCGTGGTGCTCCTGGACGGCCTCGAATACCTGATCATCAACAATGGCTTCCTCCAGACGCTGATGTTCGTCGAGCACG
>VBME01000193.1 GCA_005878995.1 Methanobacteriota archaeon
GCAAGATCGGCCAAGGCTCCGTGGACCTCCGCGGTCTGTATGATACGCAGAAGCACCTCGCGAACGACACCTCGTTCGGCGTCGGCTTCGCCCCGTTCTCGGAGCTCGAGACCGTCGTGTTGCAGACGGAACTCCTGATCAACGGGGCGCTCAAGAAAGACCTCAAGGAGGTCGGCCAGGACATCAAGGTCATGGGGGTGCGGCACGAGGACTCGATGCGCCTCACCATCGCCGCGGCGATGGTGGACAAGTTCGTCCCCGACAAAGACCACTACCGGAGCGTGGTGGAAGAACTCCGGGAGCGGCTCCTCGACAACGCCGTGAAGTACACGGACCGTGCCGTGAAGGTCGACATCAACACAGGCGACAACTACGATGCCGGGATCTTCTACCTCACGGTTACCGGTCTGTCCTGGGAGAACGGGGACGATGGGAGCGTAGGCCGCGGCAACCGAGTCAGCGGCCTCATCACGCCGTACCGCCCGATGTCGATGGAGGCCGCCGCCGGGAAAAATCCGGTGACGCACGTCGGGAAGTTGTACAACCTCCTGTCGTTCGAGATCGCGGATCGCATCGTGAAGGAGCACGCGGGCAAGGTGAAGGAGGTCTGGGTCCGCATCGTCTCCCAGATCGGGAAGCCAATCGACGAACCGCAGGCCGCGACGGCTCAGATCATCCCGGAGAAAGGGACCCATCTCAGCTCGATTGTGAAAGACGCCGAAGTCCTGATCGACGAGGAACTCGAGAACATCTACAAGCTGACCGACCGGATCGTCCAAGGAAAAGTCCGCTGCTTCTAGCCCCGGGGCGAACCGACCCGGGAGCGCCTTTGGCCGAACGTATTTATCCCGTCGCATTCTTGCCTCACTGAGCGAAGGCATGAATGAGGACGTCGCGTTCATCAACGAGCAGGTGGACCGCCACCACGCTTGGTTCTCCAAGTCCCTCCCGCTGATTGCCTCGGAGAACATCATCAGCCCGATGGCTCGCGAGATGCTCCTGACGGACTTCGGCGATCGGTATGCCGAAGGCTTGCCTCACGAGCGGTACTACCAAGGCAACACCTTCGTCGACGAAGTCGAGGATCGTGTCGTCGCGCTCGCCAAGAAAATCTTCCGGGTCCGACATGTGGACCCGCGGCTCATCAGTGGGACGGTCGCCAACATGGCCGTCTACTTCGCCCTGCTTGAACCGGGCGACATCATGACGTCCGTGGCCCTGAGCCACGGCGCGCACATCAGCTCCGCGAAGTTCGGCGCCGCGGGGATGCGGGGTGTGAACAACGTCAATTATCCGTTCGACGTCGAGCGGATGAACATCGACGTCGACGAGACCGCCAAGCTCCTCCGGCTGGTCCGCCCGAAGGTCGCCGCATTCGGACAGAGCGTCTTCCTGTTCCCAACTCCCCTCAAGGAGCTGCGGGACGCATTCGAAGAGGCTGGATGCCACGTCTGGTACGACGGGGCCCACGTCCTGGGCCTGATCGCGGGAGGACAGTTTCAAGACCCGTTGCACGAGGGCGCCGATGTCCTCACCGGGTCGACCCACAAGACCCTCCCAGGGCCGCAGCACGGCATCCTGCTGTCCGACTCGGAAGACGAGAAGTTCATCAAGCGGCTCCAACGCGCGGTGTTCCCGGGCGTCGTCTCGAACCATCACCTCCATGCGATGGCGGCCCTCGGGATCACGCTCGCGGAGTTCCTCGAGTTCGGGCGCGACTACGCAGCCCAGATCGTCCGGAACTCGAAGGCGCTGGCCCAGGCGTTGCACGAGCGCGGAATCAAGGTCCTCGCCGAGAAGCACGGCTTCACGGAGAGCCACGCGGTCGCCCTCGACGTGGCCGCGTTCGGCGGAGGCGCGAAGGTCGCCACGGATCTGGAGAAGGCGAACATCATCACGAACAAGAACCTCCTGCCTTGGGACACGTCCCCCGTGAAGCCTTCCGGCGTACGGCTGGGGACGCAAGAGCTCACGCGCCTGGGGATGGCCGAGGCGCAGATGCGAGAGGTCGCCGACCTGTTCGCCCGGGTCGCGGTCAAAGGCGACCCGCCGGAACGGGTTGCGGCCGACGTCGGTGAGATGCGGAAGGAGTTCAACACGGTCCACTACTGCTTCTCGAAGGACGCGGAAGCCCACCGTCGCTGGCGAATCGACTGACTCAGTGTCGGGACTGCAACACGAGCCGAACGAGTCCCACGAACGACTCCTCAACGCCGCGACCGGTCTTCGCGCTCGAGTACGCCCATGGCCACCCGCGCTTCGTGAAGAATGCCTCGACCTCGGCGGCCGGGATCGCCCTCTGACCGGCCAAGTCGATCTTGTTGACGACCCCGAACGTCGGAATGTCCCCCGCCACGGACCGGATCGACCGGGCCCATTCATCGAGGGCTCCCAGGGTATCTTGCCGGGTCAGGTCCGCGACCGCGAGGATCCCCTGGGCTCCGTGGTAGTACGCTTCCTTCAAGAGCTCCCGGAGGGTCGACGTGCCCATGATGTCCCACAGGATCACGTCCGCTTGGATCTGGCCGGGACCCCTCGGATTGTCGACCATGACGGTTTTCTTCGTAATCTTCGTGCCGAGCGTCGCGACGTACCGGTCGTCGTACTGGTCGAGCACGTACCGTCGGATCAGCGACGTCTTGCCGACCGCTCCTTCGCCGGCCATGCAGATCTTCAGCTTGACGACATCTCCCGCCGCGATCATTGGCCCGCGTCCTCCGCCCGCTCCTCCGCGAGTCGCTCCGCCGCAGCGTCCCCTTGCATCCGGTGGAGCTTTGCCTTGAACCGCCAAGCGCCCGGATACCGCGGATCGACCCGGAGCACATGCTCGAGGATCGTGAGGCCGGACCTCACGTCGCCGTCTTGGACCCGCAGGGCGGCGAGGACGAACAGCGCATCCACATCGTCCGCGTTCTCAGCGAGGCGGAGACGAACGAGCCGGGCCGTGTCGGGCCGTTCGAACGTCGTCAACTAGGACCTCCTCAAACGCCCCGCGGACGCCAGGAACCGTGCGGATCCGGCGCGGTCCGCGGGATTTCGGCGGGCATAGTTAAAGCTTCTCGACCCGTCGACCGCTATGTGAACCGAGGCCATCGCCACCACCCCCAAATCCGACGATAGCGGCCGGCGAGCAAGGCTTCCAGAATCGGCCCCGCCTGATCGAGACTCGAGACGCGGCCGTCCCAGTCGGCGAGCGCGACGCCGTGGGCCGCCTCGAGCGCCCGCTCCACCGCCTTGAGCTGGGAGAACAGATACCGCGGGCTGCCGCGGGACAGGAGCGCGGCGAGCACCACATGACGGCCGCGGAGCACCGCGGCCTTTCGACCGGCAAATGCAAATTCATCGAGCGTGGCCATCGTGTGGAACGAGTCGCGGACGAACTCCTGGATCGCGACGAACATCGAGGCCACGAGGTCGTCGTCTCGCTTCACGCCCGCTCCCCGGCTCAGATGTTGAATCAAGATGCCGCTCCGGTGAACGAGGAACACCTCGTCAATCGTGAGGCTCCTCTCTCCAAGAACGGGCGCGGCGAAGACGGCCGCCAGGATGGCGAGGAGCGCGAACGCGAGGACGGCCGCGACGGACGAGACGTCGGGTCCGAGCGGGGGCGGGACGCGAATGCTCAGAACCTGCTCAGCGAACCCGGGACCGATGGAGCGGTTCGCCATGTCCGCGTAGAGGAGGGTGGCGTTGACCCAGACCAGATCGCCGTTCCCAGCGCCGCCCGCTACGATTCCGGGGAACGTAACACTGACGAGTTCGCTCGGCGTGAGGTTGGCCCGTACGATCAGGCGCGGCGTCGTGTTCGCCACGTCGAGTAACGGACCGATGCCAATCGCGATCCGGACGTTGTACGCGGTGAAGTTTCGCTCGTTCGAGGCGTTCACCTGGCCCAGCAGTACCGTGTTCGCGACCGTCACGGTGAAGTTCACCGCCGTCCCTCGCTCGGCCGTCGAGGATGGGTAGGCCTGAACCGAGAGGCTGAGCATGTCCAAGACAATCCAGACACTCACCTGGGCAGTCCGGGGGGACAGGGGTCCGCTCCCTAGCTCCGTGGCAAGCGCGGTCGCAAGACGGGGTCTGCCGAGGGTCGCATTCGCGGCCACGAGGGTGGGGACGGACCACCGGTATGATCGGCCCGCCCGAAGGAAGCTACATTGCCACGTCGCGAACGTTGCGTTTGAGTTCAGGATTGGACAGGCCGCCGGATGCACGCTCGCGTTGATCTGGAGGACCAAATCCGGCTCCAGGGTCAGATTCACGCGGGCCAGCTGGAGCTGACCGCCGCCGGTCACGTTGAGCCACATCGTGTACGCGATCGTGTCGTTCCGATCGGCCGACATGCGATCGGCGGCGATCGAGATGTTGAAACTCGTCGCGGTGGGCGCCGTCAGGACGGATCGATTCGCGAGGCCGGGCGAAGCGACCTGCAGCACGACGACGAGAAGAAGGATGACCCAGGCGAAAGCGAGGCGGCCCACGGAACCCCGGTAACGATTATTCTGTCGCTATTTGAGGTTGCGACCTCGTTATCGCGAAGGTCCTTCCGGATTTCGAGAACGCTCGCGGCAAGTTTTATATGGCGACGCCTTCTTCGCAAAGTCCCACCAGCCCGGTTTCGTGAGGGTTTCAGTGCTGGATGAGCTACAGCTGAAGCGGGAGCGCGAGAACCAGGAAGCGGAGCGGCACCGCCGGCGTCGCGATGAGTTGAACGACAAGACCCGGGAGTGGGTCGAGAAGCGCGACTCGCTCAACGCGCAGGTCCGGACGTTCGTCGACGAGGCCACCCAACACCGGATCAAACGGGACGAGCTGAACGGCCTCGTGAAGGCCGCAAAGGAAGAGCGGGACCGGAACAACCGACGCGTGAACGATCTCCAAGAGCAGCTCACGGATCTCAAACGGAGGAAGTTGCCTCGAGGTTCCGTGCCGCTCGGCAAGCTCCAGCAAGAGCTGAAGCGGCTCGAGTTCAAGCATATGACCTCCGTCTTGGGGGCCGACAAGGAACGCGCCCTGATCGAGGAGATTCAGCGGCTCGAGGCGGAGGTCAAGAAACTTGAGCGGTCCCTCGAGGAAAACGAGGACGTCCGGAAGATGAAGGAAGAGCTGAAGACGGCGCGAGACCTCGCGGAGGACGCGCACAAGCGCGTCTCCGAGCTCGCCGAAAAGGCCCAAGCCGAGCACGACCAGATGACGGTGCTTTACGAACAGGGCGACGGCCTGCGGCGGGAAGCGGACAAGGCGCAAGAGGAGTTCATCAAGACGAAGATGCTCGCGGACGAGGAACACCGCAAGCACATCGAACACATCCGCCAGGTCCACGACTACGACAAGATCATCCACGGAATCTGGATGAAGAGCCGCGGCGTCGCGGAGGCCGTCGCCGAGGAGGTCGATGCGAAGCGGGAAGCCGAAATGATTTTCGAGCGGTTCAAGAAGGGCGAGAAGCTGTCCACGGACGACCTGCTCACCCTCCAGAAGTCCGGCTACTTGTAGCTCGCTGTCGGCCACGTGTTGTCAACGCCTCAACCCGGGGAAACGTCTCCTCCATCTAGGCCGTGCAGCTTTACAAAGTCTTAAATATCGTCGCACAAATACGATGCCGGGGGAATTTTGGGCTAGTTCGTTAGAGTGCATCCCATCCCTTCTGACAAGGCTAGC
>VBME01000036.1 GCA_005878995.1 Methanobacteriota archaeon
GGATGTCGACGACGCTTGGTATCTTCGACTCGAGCGCTTGCTCCAACGTGGACGCCAATTCCGACGGGCGCCCCACGGCGAACCCTCGAACGCCGAAGGCTTTCGCCAGCGCGGGAAAATCCGGGTTCCCGAATTCCGTGCCGAGCGTGCGACCGAAGCGGGCCATTTGCTTCCATCGGATGCTCCCCAGGCCGCCATCCCGGAAGACGAGGTTGACGGTCGCGACCCGCTCTCGCTTCGCCGTCTCGAGCTCGTGCGCGGCCATCAGGAAGCCGCCGTCTCCACTGATCGTGACGACGCGGCGACCGGGGTTCAGGAGCTTCGCCGCGATTCCACCGGGGACGGCGATGCCCATGGCGGAGAGGCCGTTCGAGACGAGGACCGTGTTGGGCTTCGCGGCTCCGAAGAACCGGCCTATGAAGATCTTGTGGGCTCCGACGTCGGAGATGAGCAGGTCCTCCGGCCGCAACGTGTCCCGTAGGATTTTCAGCATCGCCTGCGGCTTCGCAAGCCGGGTACGCCCTTCTAGGCCCGAAGACTCGAACCTCTTGCGAATTCGCGCTTTCAGCGACCGGACCCACGCGGGGTCCTTGGGTTGCGAGACGCGCTTTTGCAACGCCTGCAGGGACTCGCGAATGTCCGCGACGATCTCCACCTCCGGGATGTACTCCGCAGAAGTCTCCGCCGGCAGGACATCGACGTGCACGATGCGCCGGTTCCCCTTCGGGTTCCAAGATCGCGGGTCGTACTCGACGAAGTCGTAACCGACGCAGAGCACGAGATCCGCGGCATCGAACCCCGCGAGCTCCTGATCGCCGGGCAGGACGCCGACCGTCATGACGCTGACCGCGGACGTCCAAGGGACCGCACCGTTTCCCATGAACGTGTGGGCCACGGGAATATTCGCCTCCTCCGCGAACGCCGTCAGCGCGTCCGCCGCTCCACCCCGGATGGCGCCGTTCCCCGCGAGGATGATCGGCTGCCGGGCTCGGTTGAGGAGGGCCGCCGCCCGATTCACGCTCTCCGGATCCGGGGCCGGCCGACTCGCTCGTTCGCGAGCGAGCGGGCTCAGGCCCCGCGGCGCTTCCTCTTGCCCGACGTTCTCCGGAAGTTCCACGTGGGTGGGCCCCGGTCGTTCCGCGGTCGCGATCTTGAAGGCCTTCCGGATGATTTCGGGGACCGTGCCGGCGTTCTCGACCCGCGCGTTCCATTTCGCAATCGGGTCGAATAGCCGCACGACGTCGATGAACTGGTGCGACTCCCGGTGGACTCAATATGAACCGAACGGAGCTGTCGTGAAGGGCATCCATCAGTTCGAGGTTCTCCTCGCCCGGGATGCCGAAGGCGAAGCGGACGCCCTCGTTCTCAAGGCAGTCGACCAGCAGCGTCGCGGCCTTCACGGGTCCCAGATGCCGCCTCGGGGTTTAGTCCATTCTGTGCAAGCTGGACCTGGAGAAGCCGAACCGCTCCATTGACTCCGAGGAGTACGTCGAGAGGGCCTCAGTACGGCCGGCCGAATCCGGGAGCGGAACGGGCCGCCCCGGAGGCGGAAAGATTGTCTCTGACCTGCGGGGCCCGTGACCGAAACGGCATGGGGACGCAGGCATTTGAACCCTGATCGACGGGTTTCTCCCACGCGGGGAGCGACCCACGCGTGTTCTGCGAACCATGGGTCAGCGCTCCAGTCTGTCATCACCGGAATCAGCAAACCCGTTCGCAATCAAGCCCATGACTGGAGCCCGTAATTCTACCAGGCTAAACTACGTCCCCATGGGACTCGTGGGCCGCGCAAGAGCGGCGGACATCGAGAGAACGTACAAGCCGATGAGCCCGAGTGCCGCGAGGAGCCACGCCCAAACGGCGGAGCGCGATGCCCGCATGATCGTGAAGCCGCCGAAGAACTCGAGCGGCACAGGGGACCGCGGAGAGGCGGACCAGGTCGGCGGTGCCTTGGTACCCTTGCGTCTGAAGCGATTGCGTCAAGACGACCTCCGCTTCGAACGCGCCGCTGACGAAAAGAATCGAAAGCCCTGCCAGCATGAAAGCGAAGCCGGGGGTGAACCGGTCCCCGCCCATGACACGTCGTATCACGCGGCCCCGCAAGTACCTTTGCCTAACTGCCCGCTCATCGCTGGCGCATTTTCTGTTCGCGTTTCCGGCGGCGCATCCGCTTCTTGCGCCACTTCCAGCGCATCTTCCCGCGCTTCTTCCAGGCCCGCGAGGAGCGTTTCACCGGGTCGCCGGCGCGGGCGTAGTCTCGTGCGTCATATGTAGTTTCCGTTGGCGCAACGAGAAAGCGGCTCAGTTGTGCGTGTACAGCACGTTACCCGGTCCGGAGTAGTTCGGTCCTTCGCCCCATGCGATGTGCACGACATTCTTCGGGTCGAGCGCGAGGACGAAGTAATCGCCGTACGGGAAACCGAAGCCCGCTCGCGTCACGTACGTGTATCCGCGGCGGAACTGGGACACCCTCGTTTCGTCGAACCACTGCTGGCCGCGATCGGAGGAGCTGCGATACCACACGTTGTACGCTCCAGTGCGGTTGTCCATCCACGCGATCCGGACGTCGCCCGCGGCGCCAGCATCAATCGTCGGAAACACATGGAACGAAGGAGTGGCATCCGTGCTGACCGACATGCGCGCGGTCCAATGGGCCCCACCGTCGGAGGACGACCGGAACCAGACGAGGGGCGGCCCGCCGTCCGTGGCCGGTGCATTGTACAGCACGTAGATGGTCCCTCCGCCATCCACCGCAATCTGAGAACCCGTGCCGAGGAAGTCCCATCCGCAACTTTCCGGACACGCGGGTCCCGGAGACAACCCCTGGTCCGCGAAGCTAATGGTCCAGGTGAGCCCCTTGTCGGTCGACTTCGTCACGATGACGTCCTGGGGACCGAGGGCGTTTCCGCTCTGATGGATCAGCTCCCACACCATGTACACGGTTCCATCTGGGGCGATCGCGGCGGCGCCGTTCAGCGGCCAACCGAGGGTGTTGCCGTTGATTCGCGCGACGGTGAACGTTTGGCCGGCGTCGTGCGAGGAAGCGACAAAGAACCGTTGGGCCACGTCGAACCCCACGTACACGTCGCTGCCTTGGACCGCGAGCCCATCCTTGTCGGTCGGGCCCTGGCGGACGCCCACGTTCGCGACGACCGGGACCGACCAGGTCGCGCCATGGTCGACGGACCGCTGGACGACCGTGTCCTTGCCCAGGAGGTAACTAACGAACACCGCGCCCGACTCGTTGATCTTCACCTGGGGGTCATACTGCGAGTCGGCGCTCACGACGAGCGGCATCGGTGCGGCGAACGTCGCGCCTCCGTCCGCGGAGACCTGGACCAAGATGGAGGGATCCGCGCAGCCGCCGCAGCCGGGCACCCCTCCGAAGTGCGTGATGAGCACATACGCGTGCCCTAGGCCGTCCGACGCGACAGCCGGCTCCCAGTCGTCGCCCGACGGAAAGCCCATCACGAGGGGTGTTGCGAAGCTGCCGCCTCCCGCCGCTTGGGCGGTGAGCGACAACGTGGCGAGGGACACGATCACGCCAACCGAAACGAACAAGAGGGATCGTTTCTGCATCGAGAACCCTCTCCGCGGGAAGGGGAACTTGGCGATAAGGGTTCGTCGTCGTTCGGCATCTTGAGAACGGTCGTTCGGAACCCGTTTATGCCCGATTGAGCATATGGGGCCGGGGGCATCCATGGTCAGCTTGCAAACCCTAGCGAAAAGCATCGTGCGTGAGAGCCTTCGACCGAAAGCGGACGAGGTCGTCTTGATCTCAACCTATCCGCACACGATCGAGCTCGCGGAACAGGCCGCGATCGAGTGCCAGAAGGCGGGTGCGGATCCCGCGATTTGGCTCGACACGGATGCGGTCTTCTACGGCCAGTTCAAGAACTACTCGGACGAGAGCCTGCGTCGGGTCTCGGGCCACTGCCTCGGACTCCTCGATTACGTGAACTCCTACATCTGGTTGTTCGGCCCGCGCAATCCCGGGCCCATGGCGACGGTCCCGCGCGAAAAGTTCGCGGCGTATTTCGAGGGGGAGAAGGCGCACTCCGACAAAGGGTTCGTCAAGATGCCGAAGAGCGTCGCCGTCGCCCTCGGTCAGGTCACGCGGGAGCGGGCGAAGACCTACGGCTTCAATTACGCGAAGTGGAAGGCGATGGTCGAGGCGGCGACGGTCGCGAACCGCCAACGAATCGAATCGCTCGGCAACCTAGTGGCCGGCTTCCTGTCCCGGCCCGTCGATGTCCGTGTGAAAGCCGACAACGGGACCAACCTGAAGTTCCGCCTCGCCGGGCCCGACCGGAAGGCGTACGTCCATGACGGCGTGATCAGCGACGAGGATCTCGCGGCCGGCACGTCCGTGAGCCGATCGGTGCAGTTGCCGACGGGCGAGGTCGGCGTTGCCGCGGTGGAGAACAGCGCGAAGGGCACGTTCGTGGCGGATGTCGCCGTCCCGTCCCTCGGCCGGCTCGTCGAGGGCATCGCGTGGACGTTCCACAACGGGAAGGTGACGGAATTCACCGCGAAGCGGAACCTGCGGTTCGCCCAGACGAACTGGGAGGAGGCGACCGGCGCCAAGGACCTGTTCGGTGGGGTCGCGTTCGGACTGAACCCGAAGGCGCTGCCCGGTTTCCTCCAGAACGGGATCGTGTCCGGTACCGTCAGCATCGGGATCGGGGACAACCGCGAAGCCGGCGGCTCGAACGACAGCAGCTACGGGTTCGGCGCGTCCCTCGCTCATGGGACGGTGGAGATTGGCGGGAAGACCGTGATCGAGGGCGGGGCCTGGGTCATCTAGGTCGCGCGACGCAGGAGGAATTGGAGGAATCCTCCGAGGCCAGTGAGGCCACTCCCGCTAGGGGATTCCGCCGGAGAGTTCATCTAGCCATCCCGGATTGGTCCGCGATTCCGATGTGGTCTCCCACCCCGACGGTCCCGTCGGCACCGTATTCCGCCGTCCCGCGGAAGCTCGGCTTCTTCGAACGCCTTCGCGTCGGCTGGCAGCTCACGAAGGTCAGCCTCGGCGTCCTTCGCAAGGAGAAAGGGCTCGTCCTCCTGCCATTCCTGTCCCTCTTGATCACGGGCGCCGTCTGGCTTCTCTTCTTCATCACGATCCTGTTCTTCACCGCGCCCTCGGACGTCTTCGGGTTCTGGCTCTTCTACGTCGGCCTCGCGATCGTGTACTTCGTCACCTTCTTCGTTTCGATTTATTTCAACGCCGCGGT
>VBME01000037.1 GCA_005878995.1 Methanobacteriota archaeon
TCCATCCTCGAAGACGAGCGCCGAGAACCCCGTCCGATGGTGGGAGCCGCGCATCTTCAAAATCCGAACCCGCCGCTGGACCTCGACGTCCGAGATCGGGTGCATCTTGAGCTCGAGGATCCCGTCTGCGAGGAACGTCTCGTCCCGACGGGGTTGCGGCGGCTCGAGCCCGAGGAACGGGGTGTCGGACGACGCCTCCGCGAGGACGAGGGTCGTCCCGCCGAGGTCCCGCAGCCACTCGAAGAACCGGAACAGTTCCGTTCGCCGGTCCTCAAACTTCGCGAGGACCTCGAGCGCCTCGAGCGAGTCGATGACCAGGAGGTCCACGCCATCAATGTCCTTCTTCGTCGTCAGCGTGCGGCGGAGGAACTCCATCCAAGGCTTCGTGGAGCCCTTGCCGACCTCTTTCTGGATCGTGCCGACGTCGACGATGTGCAGATCGCCGCGCACCGCCTCGACGTCGAACCCCATCGAGGCCATCTGCCGCTCCAAGCTCGGGCGGGTCTGCTCAAGCGACACGTAGAGGCACTTCGCACGCCGGTGCCGCGCGTTCCCATGGAGGATCGCGTACGTCAAGGTCGACTTCATCGTCCCAGGCAGGCCAGAGACAAGGACAACGTGGCCGGGTGGCAACCCGCCGCCGAGCAGCTCGTCGAGCCCGTCGATGAACGTGGGGACTTTCTTCGGCTCCAACGCAAGCTACCCCCAACGCGTCCGGGAGAGCGGGATCCGACACGGACGACCGTTCATTCGCCGCCCCCGCCTCCGAGGATCGTCTCGACCTGTCGGGCGGCGCGTTCCATCGCCATGAGCACCAACCCCAGGTTCGCGTCGTCGTATACGAGGGCCACGAGGAGCGCCTCATCGCCGGCCCCCAGGCTCAGGAGCTTCCCCTCGTCCGATTCGATGATCGCCCGGACGAAGCGGCCCTGGTCGAGCTGGATGGTCGCCATCTCGGACGTGCCGACGATCGCGGCGGTCATGGCCGCGACGATCTTGGGGTCCACGCCCTCGGGGAGGGTGTGCGTCACCACGAGACCGTCCCGTCGAACCACAGCCGCCGATTTGATGTCCGTCACCCGAGAGAGCTCATCGATCGTCTCCTCGAGGCGGCCCCAGACATCCCTCATGCGGACACCTCCTCGGTTTTCAGGATGGCCGCGATCGACTGCACCGCCTTGTCGACGCTGAGCAGGACGAGGCCCATGTTCGCCTCGTTCCGGACCATCGTCACGAGGATCGCCTCTTCCCCCGCGCCCGTCGAAATCATCTTCCCGATCGGGGTGTCGACGATCGAGGAGTTGAACGACCCGAGGCCCATTTCGACCACGGCCATTTCGGAGGTGCCGACGATGGCGGCTGCCATCGCGGCGATTTTCTTCGGATCCATCGTCTTCGGGAGCACGTGGGCGATGAGGATGCCATCGCGTCGGGCGACCGTCGCGCCGAGCACGGCCGGAAGCCTCCGGAGTTCCGCGAGGATCCCCTGGAGCCGTCGGGTCACGTCGGCGAGCATCACCGCACCCCGATGATCATCTCGGCGAGGATCAGGAGGGCGTCCCGCACGCCCTTGTTCTCCGTCGCCACGGTGGGGATCACGGTAACGTCGGGGGGCAGGCCCATCCGGTGCGCGATCTCGTCCGGCGCCAGCGCGCCCGCCAAATCGCTCTTGTTGGCGAGGATGACGTACGGGATCCGAGGACCGACCAGGTCGAGCATTTGTTTGGCCCTCGCGAGTTCGTCCGGATGGTTCGCGTCGACGACGAGGAGGACCCCGCTCACCTCCCGGGCGAAGATCTTGAAGATGAATTCGAATCGTTCTTGGCCCGGCGTCCCGAAAATCTCCGCTTCGATCCCGGTGACGTTCACGTTTCCGTAGTCGAATGCGACCGTGGTCCCCATCCGGTCGATGCTGATCGATTTCTCGGACAGCGCCTTGACGACCGTCGATTTCCCCGCGTTGAACGGTCCCGTCACGAGGATTCGCGGGAAGTACACGGTGAGCCCGACGAGGTCCCTGAACGCGTACGGGATCCAGTTCGTCCGAATCCCGTCCGAGGCCATTTGTGAGATCCGCATCGAGTTCCGGATGATCCCGCCGCGGACCGAGGACTGGAACTCGACCACGAAGTCGGACATCGCCCGGATCTCCTCGAGGTCCCGCTCCATCAGGGTCCAGTTGATGAACAGGAAACAGATCACGGCGCCGGTCGCCCGCGCGGCGTCGATCAGCTCGCGCCACAGCCGGAGGACGTCCTCCTTCGGGAAGCGGTCCATCAGGAATTCCATCGAGTCGACGACGATCCGCGCGGGACGTTCCGCCTCCGTGGCAGCGATGATCGTCTTGCGGATATTCTCGAGGCTGTCGATGTCGTCGATATGGTATCGCTCCCGGCTCGGGAGCAGCAGCTGGGACGACGTCGCGTCGACGAGGACGAGCCGCGCCGAGTCCGAGGGGCCGAAGCGTTTCAGCTCCCCGCGCGCGAGCTGCGGGGCACGGAAGAAGTCCACGTAGAGCGACGTTTCCCCGGCCTTCACGCCTTGGATCGCAAAATTCTCGCCGAACAGGCGCTTCTCCGTCGGCTTGTCGCTAAACAGGAGGAGCGTCGAGGGGCGCGGGAACCCTCCCTGGAGCCGATCGTCGAGGACTTGGATTCCGGTCTTCGCGCGCGGCGTCGTGGCGCGCGGCGGGGCCTGCATCATAGCCGGACCACCGCCTCCGGGAGCTGCACGAACGGGTGCCAGGCGGCGTCGACCTGGTAGCCTCGCATGTGGTGGACGCGCATCTCGGGGCCCATCGTGTCGGTGAAGCGCATCTCCATGACGCCGTCCACGAGCGAGCGAAGGAGGTTCATCGTCATCGGCTCGTGCACGCCCTCCTGGACCGCGTACAGGATGAACCCGAGGTTCGACTTCACCCGCGCCGTCACGATCTGGAAGAACTTCGCGATCGCCTGGGGGGAGTTATGGAGGAAGAGCGTGGACACGGTGTAGAAGTAGATGCGGACCGGCGTCCCGAGTTCCTGGGCCGCTTTGCTCATCGCCATCCCGATTCCCTCGAGGTTGCTGAAGCTCGAGACGAGAAACGTCTTCTTGCCGGGCGCTGACTCAGGACGCTCCGACGAGGTCGCGCTGTAACAGTCGACGAAGACGAACGTCTTGCCTTCCGCCGTGTCGAGGTCAAGGTGCAACGCTTTGGCCCGCGCGCGGATCTCGTTCGGCGGCATGTCCAGGGTGACGAAGACAACGCGTTCCCCGGAGCGGAGGTCTTCTCGGATCCGCGCGATGAGGTACTCGAACTTCCCGACGCCGGGCGGGCCGCTGAGGAGCATCGAGTAGTTCGCGGGTAATCGGTCCTCCATTCAGGGCACCTCGGTCCGGGCTTCCGCTCGTCCGCTCGAAGGCGTCGGCTGATGCACCGGGCCGCTCGATGTTCCGTTTTGTCATATATAGGACGTGCCGTAGTTCTCAAGGCTGAGAAATCCCCGCGCCACCGGGAGGGAAACGGGCTTGCGGGTCGCGACAAAAACATATAACGAGACGGTCCCATGCGGCGCGGGATGCCTCCTTCGGCCACGGATCTCAGCTACCTCGAAAAGAAAGTCCTCCTGGCCCTGGGGAAGCGGCTGAAGGCGTCACCCGAGGAAATTCGTACCGCGGGAAAGTTCCGCGAACTCGTCGAGGTCATGAACGCGGCTTCGTGGTTGCAGGCGAAAGGCCTCGTCACGATGAAGGAGCGAATCGCGCACTCGTACCGGCTCACGAAGCCCGACGTGGCCCGGCGTCCGTTGCCGGAGCGGAAGGCCCTGAAGGCCGCGATGAAGGCGGGAGGACGCATTGCGGTCCCGAGGCTCAAGGCCGCCTGCAAGTTCGACGAGTCCGAGCTCGCGGTCGCCCTCGGTTGGCTCCGGAGAAAAGGATGGGCCGAGGTCACGAGAGGTCCGGATGGTAGCTTCGTCGTCGTCGCGCCCGCAGGCCGGGCGGCAGCGGCTTCGAAGTCACCCGACGAACTCCTGCTCGCCCGGCTCTCGAAGGGAGAGCTTCCGGAGGAGGCGATCGATCCCCACGTCGTCCGCGAGTTGAAATCGCGACGGGAGCTCGTGAAGGAGCGGGAATCCGTGCAGCGGGAGATCGCATTGACCGCCGCGGGCCAGAAGGTCCTCGCGGCCGGGATCGAACTCAAAGAGGAGGTCGCCCAGCCGACGACCGAACTCCTGCAATCCGGTCGATGGCGGGACGTCGACTTCCGCCGGTACGACACGAAGGCGTTCGCCCCGCTCATCCACCCCGGGAAGCGGCACGTCTTGAGCGCCTACATCGAGAAGGTCCGGCGGATCTTCCTGAGCATGGGCTTCACGGAGATCGAGGGCGACTTCGTCCTCCCGGCGTTCTGGAATTTCGACGCGCTCTTCCAGCCGCAAGACCACCCGGCGCGGGACGAGCTCGACACGTTCTACCTCTCGAAGCCCGCGACGATGCCCCTTCCCGACGCGGACCTCGTACGCCGGGTGGCGAACGTCCACGAGACCGGCGGTGCGACCGGCAGCACGGGATGGCAGTACAAATGGGACCGCAAGGAGGCGGAGCGCGCGGTCCTCCGTTCGCACACCACCCCGATCACGCTGAGATGGTTGGCCGAGCATCCGGAGCCGCCGCAGAAAGCGTTCGTCGTGGGACGGGTCTTCCGTCCCGACGCGGTGGACTGGACGCACCTTCCCGAGTTCCACCAGATCGAAGGCGTCGTGATGGAGGACGGAGCGAACCTCGCGCAGCTGATCGGGATCATCGAGGAGTTCTACCGACGGCTCGGCTTCACGCGCGCGAAGTTCCGGCCCGGCTATTTCCCGTACACGGAGCCGAGCATGGAGCCGGAGGTCCAGCGGCCGGACGGTCGCTGGATGGAGCTGGGCGGGAGCGGGATTTTCCGGCCCGAGGTCACGGAGCCGCTCGGCCTGAAGGCGCCCGTCCTCGCATGGGGATTGGGCCTCGAGCGGGTGATCATGGCCGTCGAAGGCATCACGGACATCCGGCAGCTGTACCTCAGCGACCTGGACTGGCTTCGAGACCACCGCGCCATCTTGTGAGGCCGCGGCATCCCGAATGAGAATCGCGAGCGAATCTTTATTTGCGCACCGAGACTCTGCGGCGCGGTCGTCCTATGCCCTCTGCCGCCGAAGCCGATGTCACCGCGGGCGAGCAGGCCCTCGGACAACTCGATTACGATTCCGCGTACAAGGCCTTCGACAAAGCGACGAAGGCGGACCCGAGCAATGCGATCGCGTTCTTCGGGAAGGCGGAAGCCGCCCTCGGCGTGCCGAAGGTCGAGGCGGAGGAGATCCTCGGCCTCTACAAGAAGGCGATCGAGCTGGACGGCGAGAATCCAGCGTATCGGGACGCGCTCGCGTCGTTTTGCGTGGACTTGGGGCGGTTCAACGAGGCGGAGGAACAGTACAATGCCGCGGCGAAGTTGGACGAGGAGAACGCGCCGTTCTACTGGTCGGAATTCGCGATCCAGTACGCGCGCAAGGCTCCCGTCGTCATGGAGCAATTCCTCGACGACAAGACGCGGGACATGATCCGGCAGAAAGCGCTCACCTATGCGTTGAAA
>VBME01000029.1 GCA_005878995.1 Methanobacteriota archaeon
AGCCCCGTACCCCCTCAGCCATCGATGGACCCGGCTCCCGATTCCCCCTCCGACCCGCCTCAGGACCCGGTCCCTGACCCCCCGGGGGACCCACAGGATCCCCCCGACGACGGTACCCGAATCTATTGAGCTATCTTCCCGGTGGACGGGCCGACACGGCAACGATTCTTAATCGCAGCGGAAAGGATTTCATCGATTCACCTTTCGCGGCGGAACCGCAGTGCGCTCCAGGAATCGTCGATGGCGATTTGGCGGACCCCTTGGATCCGTCGTTTCAGGAGATGCCGCCAGAGGATGTCCCGGTTGAGATCGGTGCCCGGCTGGCCCGCTTTCGGGTAGGCGATCCAAGCCAGTCGGTCCTCCATCGCGGCTTCGACCACGGGGCCGCACATCGCATCCACTTCGACGAGGCTCGTGACGAAGACGAGCAGGGCGTCCGCCTGATTGGAGTTCGTCGTCGTGACGTCGTCGAGGTCGACTCCGGCCGGCTTTCCCACGACGCGGACCTTCATTCCCTTCCTGAGGTTCAGCTTCTCGGCGAGACGCATCGGAATCGCCTCAGGAGACACCGAAGCGCGCCTCAGCTCGGGCTCGGGCGCGCGCGGCCTCGGCCTCGCGGCTCCGGGGTTCCGCGGACGTGACCAGCGAGTGAAGCAGCGTTCGGGCGGCTCCGGCGACTGCATCGACGGCATCGTTGAAGCCCGCCTCGTTGGCCTTCGACGGTTTGCGAAACCCCGCTAGCTTTCTCACGAACTGGAGCGATGCCTCCTGGATCTCGTCGTCGGTCGCGGGAGGGTCGAAGTTGAACAAGGTCTTGATGTTCCGACACATCTCATCGTCTCCTGAATCTGGGCCGCCCCCCCGGACCGCACGAGTCCCGAAAGAAGGTTTGGCCTCCTGGGATCAGACACGGGCGCTCGATTGACGTCGGCTGCGCCGGTCGAGACTGGCCGCAGGGCCTTCGTTGCTCGTTGGCCCCGCGCCTCCCGGGTGGTGGCGCGGCGCCCGGAGTTTCGGGGCCGCGCGGGCCGGTTCGCCGGCTTCAGGCCTTTCTCAGGAGCTCCGCAAGGCGGTCCCACGTTTCCGCGGCCCCGCCCTCCATCCCGGAGTTGAGCATCCCATCGCGATCCTCGACCGACTCGAAGCGCGAAGTGACGGTCACCTTCGTCTTCCCGCCTCGTTCTTCGAATGTCGCCGTGTCGATGACGACGTGGCCAGGCATCCCTTCGAACTCGAAGGTACTGACCAGCCGCTCGGGCCGCTTGATCTCGCGATACGTGCCGTGGAAGGCAGACTCGGTGCCGTCCGCCCCGCGCGAGATGTACCGCCAGACGCCTCCCGGTCGGACGTCCATCTTGTCAACGGTGGTCGTATATCGCCTCGGCCCCCACCAGAGCGGGATCAGCTTCGGGTCCGTGTACACGTCGAATACCCGCGCGCGCGGCGCGTCGAACGTGCGTTCCATGACAATCTCCCGGTCCGTCGGCAACGTGAGCTTGTAGGCCTTCTTGTCGTCCGCTTTCCGGGCTTTCCCCTCGGACGATTCCTTCAGACTCTCCGCGAGCTTGTCGAACGACTCGCTCCAGCCGACCTGAGCGCCCTCGCGGTCCTTGCCGGCCGGAAGGCCGTCGTGCTTCAATGTCATCTTCGTCTTGCCATCTTGGTTCTCGAACGTCACCGTCACCAACATTTCGAGCGGAATTTCGGAGCTCATCCCGTAGTACGTCGCGGGGACCACGTTGCCTTTCTCATCCGCAAAGGTGTCCGTGTAAACGATCCGCGTCACCGGGACGATCTCGCGGTAGACGCCCGTGCCCCAGTAATCCTTTCCCTCTGGCGATCGCATGCAATAGAGGAGAGCTCCACCCACGCGGAGGTCGGCCCGGAAGACGGGCGTCGTGAATCCCTTCGGCCCCCACCAGTGCTTCAGCTGCTCCAGGTCCGTCCAGGCTTTCCAAACACGTTCCTGCGGCGCGTCGAAGATGCGCGTAATGACGACGCCTCCCTTCGCGGCGGGCCCTTTTCCTTTCGTCGTGGTCTTCGTCGGCACGGTCACTCCTCCAGGGCTTTCATCGGCGGTCGAACGTTCCTTGCCGGTTTTGTCGTTTGCGTCATCGGTTTTCCTCCAAGTGTTTGGCCAATCGGTCGAAGCGGTCCTCCCACAGGACGCGGTAGCGCGTCAGCCACCCGAACGCCGCGCTGAGCGGCGCCGCATCGATCTGGCACCGGTGCACACGGCCCTCGGGCTCGACGACCAGCAGGCCGGCATCCTCGAGCACTCGGAGGTGCTTCGAGATGGCCGGCAGGCTGACATCATGCGGCTTGGCGAGTTCACCGACGGTTGCGTCACCGCCGGCCAGCTGCTCCAGGATGGCCCTCCGGATCGGATGGGCCAGCGCCGCGAAGATGGCGTCCAGGTCCAGTTTGCCCGCAACTCGATTAACCATCTGGTTAAGGGATAGACCTGGTCGAATACTTAACGGTTTGGTTAAACGAACGGTCCACATCTCCCGCGCCTCCTGAAGATCCCGCGAGACTCAACCGCGATAGGCGTAACGGAAACTCCTTATCGGATGCGGGTCGGTCGCACCGTGTCGTGAATGATGCCGCCGGCATCGTTCGTCCGCCCACTCCCGTTCCTGATCGCGCTCAGCTTGGTCCTGACCGCGACGGCGGCCACCCAGACCGGTCTTCCGCATTTCGCGGGGATCATCGATGTCCCTCCCGGCGGGGACCTGCAGGCTGCCCTCGACCAGGCGCAACCGGGCGACACGATCCGACTTGCTGCGGGGGCGACGTACACGGGCTGGTTCACGCTGCCGGCGAAGCCGGGAGCTGGGGATATCCTGATTCGCACGAGCGCCCCGGACTCGGCCCTCCCTCCGGCAGGAACCCGGATCAACCCGTCATCCTTCCCTTCGCTCGCGCGGATCAACGCCGCCGCGGGCGGCTCCGTTTTCACGGCGGATCCCGGAGCCCACAACTACCGGTTCCTTGGCCTCGAGATTGCGCCGACCCCGGGGACCTTCCTGTACAACGTGGTGACGCTTGGCGCCGCAGAGACGTCCGTCGACCAGCAGCCGCACCACATCACGTTCGAACGGTGTTACATTCACGGTGACCCGGTCGCAGGCAGCCGCCGCGGCATCGCGATGAACGGCGTGAACATCGGCGTCTACGATTCGGTCCTGACGGACTTCAAGGAGGTCGGCGCGGATTCGCAGGCGCTGGCGGGCTGGAACGGCGCCGGGCCCTTCGCGATCGTGAACAACGAGCTCGAGGGCGCGGGGGAGAACCTCATCTTTGGGGGCGCCGACCCTCGGGTTCCCGGCCTCGTGCCCGCGGACATCGTCGTGCGGCACAACCACTTCTTCAAGCCGCTCTCTTGGAAGGTCGACGACCCGACTTACGCCGGAACCCACTGGAGCGTCAAGAATCTCTTCGAGCTGAAGAATGCGCGCCGCGTCCTCATCGAGGGGAACGTGTTCGAGAACGACTGGACCGACGCACAGACCGCGACCGCGATCCTGTTCACGGTCCGCAATCAAGATGGGACCGCACCGTGGTCCCAGATCGACCACGTCACCTTTCGCGACAACATCGTCCGGCATAGCGGCTCCGGACTCAGCGTGCTGGGGTACGACAACAACTTCCCGAGCCAACAGACGAACAACATCAGCATCGAGAACAATCTGCTGTACGACCTGAACGGCACGACATGGGGTGGCTTCGGTGCGTTCGTCCTGATGTTGAACGGCACCGCCGACGTCAGGATCGACCACAACACGGTGTTCCAGAGCCAGCATGTCGTGGTGGCGGACTTGCTCCCCAACTCCGGATTTGTCTTCACGAACAACATCGCGCCCCACAACCTGTACGGCGTGTTCGGGAGCGGCCGCGGATCGGGCAACGACTCGCTCAACACGTACTTCCCAGGGAGTGTGTTCCGCCGCAACGTGATCCCGGGGGCTCCCGCGGCCTCGTATCCCGTGGACAACTTCTACCCTGCAACCCTGGGCGACGTGGGGTTCGCGGACCTCCCGCGAGGGGACTACCGGCTTGCCCCTTCTTCGTCGTACAAGAATGCGGGCACCGACGGCAAGGACGTCGGCGCAGACATCGATGCGCTCGAGACGGCGACGTGCGGGGCGGTCGATGGGGTTCCCTGCTCGGCGTCGAATCCCGGATCGCCCCTCCTTTCCATTCCGGTGATTGCGATCGGGGCGGTCGTTGCGCTCATCCTCGCTGTGATCGCTCTCGGAATCGCGATCGGGCGGAGACGCCGTCGCGAATGAAGAAGGGCTTCACGCCTCGTTCATTCGGGCCGGCTCGTCCATTGGATCTCACCCCGAAGGATGGCCGCGGCGTCCTCGGGTATGACCGGATTGATGTAGAATCCGGTCCCGCGCTCGAAGCCCGCGATCTCCGTGAGGTGCGGGGTGATCTCGAGATGCCAATGGTACGCCGCCTCGCGCTCTCGGACCGGCGCCGTGTGGATGTAATAGTTGAATGACGGGTCGTCGAGGACTCGATAGAGGCGACCAAGGACATCCTTCAGGCTGCGCGCGAGCACCCGGCGGTCGGAATCCGACACCGAGTCGAAGGTGCGCTCATGGGATTTCGGCAGGATCCACGTCTCGAACGGGAAGCGGGCCGCGAACGGTTCGAGGGCGACAAACGATTCGTTCTCGAATACGATGCGGCGCTCCGTCTCGAGTTCGCGCCGGAGGATCTCGCAATACAGGCATCCGACGTCGCCCTCCGCGCCGTGCGCGCGGACCCCCTCGATTTCCTCGAGGATCCGGAGCGGCACGATGGGGATCGCGATGACCTGGGAGTGCGGGTGGGAAAACGAGGCGCCCGCCCGCTCTCCGTGGTTCTTGAAAATCTGGATGTACCGCACGCGCCGGTCGGCGGCGAGCGCACGGTGGCGTTCGGCGTAGGCTCGGAGCACGGTCTCGACCTGCAAATCCGGCAGGGTGGCGAGGTGTCCGTCATGGTCCGGGGACTCGACGATGACCTCGTGGGCTCCAACCCCGTCCACCGACACGAGCAGCCCATCCCGGTGCTCCCGGACCTCGCCCGACCGTTCGAGCGCGGGGAACTTGTTCGGGACGCATCGGATCCTCCAGCCCGGCCCGTCCGCGGTCCCGTCATCCCGATACGCGAGGACCTCGGGAGGCGTCATCCCCTCATGGCCCTCGCAGAACGGGCAATCGGCTTTCGGGCTGGCATCCTTCGTGTTTCGGAAAGCTCCCGGTCGCTGGGATCGTGCCGCGGAGAACACGACCCATGTCGGAGTCGCGTAGTCCTTCCGGATCTCGGACATCGTGCCGCGCCCGTACGCGCACCCGACGGTATTGAGGATTGTGCGCGTCGATCGAACCGCGTGGTGCCTTTGTGTCCGAAAGAGTAATGCGGCGTCGCACCATTCGGGGCCTCAAGGGAGGAGGAGGATTTGTCTTCATCAACGCAAAGTGGAACGGAAGGTGCTGGAACAGGCGGTTATCGTCCGCCGCGGCCGTTGATCAAGTTGATCATCGCAATCGTGGCCGTTCTCGTCGTATCGAACGTGGTAACCGGGCTGGCTGTGTACTACGCCAGCTTGCCGCCTGTGAGCGGGGCCAAGGTCGTGACGGTCGTTGGCCCGTGGGCCGGGAACGAGAAAGACGCGTTCTTGCCCGTGATGGACCAGTTCGCTCGGACGACCGGGATCTCGTACACATTCACGACGACACGGCAGGAAGACCTCCAAACGTCCCTGCCAAATCAGTTCGCGGCCGGGCAATCGCCCGCCGACCTCATCTTCATGCCGAGCGCCTTCATTAAAACGTACGCGGGCCAGGGATACGTCACGAGCCTGACCGGGACGATCGGCCCGTCGACGTACAAGCCGGGTGCTTTGGATCAGGTGACGGCGAACAGCGCGATTTGGGGCGGCGCGTACACCGGGAAAGTGAAGCCTGGGTTCTGGTATCGAGTGTCCTTTTTCCAGGCCCATGGGCTTACTCCGCCGACGACGTGGAGCCAATTCACGACGCTGCTCGCGAATCTGAAAGTGATCGCGGGCGTGAAAAACCCGATTATTAGTGGCGATGGGGTTGGCTGGCCGCTGTCCGATGTCACCGAGCATTTCATCGCGACGTATGGCGGAGCGTCCATGCATCAAGCGCTCACGGCGAAGACGCTGAAGTGGACCGACACGTCGGTGCACGACCTGTTTGCCACCTACCTGGTGCCAACGCTCCAAGCGGGCGACTGGAGCGAGCCGATAACCTGGGACAGCCCCGGCGTGAACCTCTTCTGGAACGGCACGTATCCGCTGTACTTCATGGGAAGCTGGATTACGGGCATGGTCTCGGACCCGTCGGATCTTGGCGTCTTCTCGCTGCCGGGCGGCGTCGCAAACCAGGGGATCGTGTTTGCGGCGGACTACTTCTTCGTCCCGAAGTTCGCCGCTCACCCCGTTGAGGCGAAGCGCTTGGCCGCCTTCTTCGCGAGCGCAGCCGCGCAGACCACGCAAGTGCGGCAGGGCGGACACATCGCGACTGCAGCGGGCGTCTCCATCACCGCCTATCCGAGCGTCGATGCCCGCGTCGCGGGCCTGCTCACCGGAAAAACGGTGTTGCCCGACCTCGACGACACGATTGGTGGAACGTTCCAGACGACGTTCTGGAGTCAGCTCCAATTGTTGTGGTCCGATCCCACGAAGTTGGACAGCGTGCTGTCGACGATCCAAGCGGCGACGTAGGCATGGGTGCGCCGAACCGGGCCCGATCCGGGCCCGCCCTTTCCTTTCGGCGGCTCGCGGAGCGATCCACGTTTTTCATGCCGGCGGCGATTTTGCTCCTGCTACTCGTGTTTTACCCGATCGCCACAACGATTATCCTGAGTTTTTTCTCGGGCAGTTCCTTCGTCGGGTTGGGTAACTACGGTGCAATCTTGCAGGATCCGGCGACGCTGAATCCGAATGGGCTGTCGGGCGGTCCTCCTTACGGCACCCTCGTGAATAATCTGCTCTGGATCGTCATCCATCTCCCGCTCTCGCTGTTCACGGGTCTCGTGCTCGCGGTCCTCCTCCAGAGGGTCCGTGGGGCTTCGATTATCAAGTCGTTTATCTTCCTTGGGATGGTCACGCCGCTCATCGTGATCGGCGTCCTCCTCGGCTTCACGATCGAGGCCCCCGTTGGATTCGTTCCGGCTTTTTTTGGGTCGATTGGGCTGCCCTCGCTCGACGTGAACTGGATCGCGCATCCCACCACGCTCCTGTTTGGTCTCATCCTCGGGAGCGTCTGGTCTTGGACCGGGTTCAGCACGATCATCTACTCGGCGGGCCTCACGACGATTCCGAAAGACTACTTTGAAGCCGCGCGCGTCGACGGGGCGAGCGAATGGCACATCTTCACTCGTATCACCTGGCCGCTGCTCCGGCCGGTGACGCTCGTCATCGTCACGATGAGTCTTCTTTGGGAGCTAAAACTGTTTGATATCATCCTCGGCGCGACGAATGCCGGTGGTGGTGTCGGGGGCGCCGCAGACGTGTTGGCTCTTCAGATGTACCGATACGCATTCGTCGCTTTGCCTCCCGAATCCAACAAAGCCGCCGCGGTTGCGTGCATGCTCCTACTCTTCACGACGTTAGTCGCCGGCTTCCTGTTCCGACGCCTCTTGACCGGTGACGCACCCAAACCCAGGGCGGCGCGTCGACTCGCGACTTCGACACGAGCGGGTGAGTGATGGCTGGACCCGTCCTCCGACTCCCGCACATCCGCCTGCGGACGGTCCTCGTGCATCTCGCCGCGTGGGGCATCGGACTCGCGTGGCTCGTTCCATTCCTCGGCGTCGCGGTGGTGGCGTTCCGGCCGCTTGGCGAGGTTGCGCTTGGCTGGTGGAATCTCTCTCCGTTCAACCCTACGCTGGCCAACTTTGCGGGAGCGTGGGGCAATTCAGACTGCCCCCTCTCCATGGGAATCCGAAATTCCCTGCTCGTCGCAGTGCCATCGACATTCATCCCCCTCATGGTCGGCGCGTTTGCCGGATATGGGTTCGCGCGATACCGGTTCCCGGGACGAGACTACGTGTTCCTGTCCGTCGTCCTCCTCATGGCGGTGCCGCAGCAGATGGTTGCCGTGCCCATCTTCAAGCTGATGCTGAGTGTCGGTCTTCTGAACCAATTTCTGGGCCTCATCCTTCTGCACTCTGCATGGGGGATTCCCTGGATTGTCCTGTTCATGCGGAACTTCTACCGCACTCTCCCCGTGGAGATCGAGGAGGCCGCTCGCGTGGATGGGGCGAGTGAGTTCAAGACCTTCTACCGGATCGTCCTGCCGATGGCCCTTCCGGCCTTCGCGGCGGTCGTCGTCCTTCAGTTCATGTGGGTTTGGAACGACTTCTTCTTCGCGAAGATAATGCTCCAGTCGACCGACCGGGCGGTCGCGACCCTGTGCGTGACGCAGCTCAGTGGGCAGTTCACGCGGCCTTGGGACCTCCTGTCCGCCGCTGCGATTCTCACGCTTCTCGTCCCGGTTGGGCTGTATATCGTGCTCCAGCGGTACTACATCCGCGGCATGATCGGCTGGACGATTAAGGGCTAGCCGGCGTGTCGTCGGTCGAGAGCATGTCGAACAGCGTCCCCAGGGACCACGCTTGGAGCGGATTCGCCCGGGTCGTCGAATGTCCCCGGGACAAATCCACGATTTCGCCGTCTACGACCGCGTAGAGTTCTGGGATCTTGCCGAGCGCTTCATAGGCGCGGAGCATCGCGTCACGGACCTTTCTCGCATCGCCTCCGCGGCCGACCGCTCGAAGGCCCCGCCACAGAAACCAGTTGTCGTGCGGCCAAACGGCACCCGTATGATACCCAAGCGGATTGAAGTCGGGCTCGGAACTTGAATGGGTCCGTACCCCGAACGGCGTCCACAGGTCGTCGCGGAAGAGTCGGCGGGCGAGATGTGCGACACGTTCCTCGGGCACAACGCCGGCGAGCAGGAGGTGTCCGGGATTCGAGGTGATTGCTCGACGAACTCGTTTCTTGCCGTCGAGGGCGAGTGCGTAGTATCCGGCATCGGCCATCCAGAAGTCACGGTTAAGCGCCGACTCGATTCGGGATGCGGCCTCTCGCGCGTCTCCTGCCAGGCGTTCTTTCCCCCGTCGGCTCGCGAGGTCGCCGAAGGCCCGTTTCGCTGCCACCGTGTAGCCTTGGACTTCGACGAGAGCGACAGGCGGATTGATTCCGAGATGGTCGTCGGAACCGTCTTTCCAACCCTGGTGGAAGAGGCCCCGCGGATTCTTTCGTTCGTACTCGACGTAGCCGTCGCCATCGACATCGGCATAGGTGGACATCCAGCCGTCCGCCGCCACGAGACTCGGCCAAAGGGCATTCAGAAGGCGTCTGTCTCCCGTTGCCTCCACGTACTTCTGGGCGACGATCAGAAAGAGGGGGGTCGAATCGACGCTCCCGTAGTACGGAAACTTCCAGTCCGGCAATTCCGAACGGGATTCCCGATCAAAGCGGTGTTCATGAAGGATCTTCCCCGGCTCTTCTTCCGATCTGCGGTTCACGCGGCGCCCTTGGTACGACGCCAGGACGCGGAGAGTCGCAGCCGCGATCGACGGGTCGTACGAGAGCAACTGCCAAGACGCGATCAGCGAGTCGCGGCCGAATAGGGTGGAGTAACGCGGCGCGCCGGCTTTCAAGTAGCCTTCCGGTGCTCGGAGAGAATCGAGGTCTTTCCAGATGCGGGCCCTCAGCGCCTCTCGGTCCATGCTGGCCCCGGTGCGGACCTACGCGATCGCGTCGCCGGTCGATCGGTTGAAGAGGTGGGTCCGTTCCGCTACGAACCGAATCCACACCTTCAGCCCCGCGTCTCCCTCGAACGTGGCGGCGGCAATGGCCTTCAAGAGTTTGTCTCCGATTTTCACGTCCAAGATGGTCGAATCCCCGAGCGGTTCGGTCGTGTAGATCTCGCCTGCGATGCTGCCGCTCTCTGCGGTCGTGCTTACTCGGATGTCTTGAGGTCGGACTCCGAGCACGAGGCTCGAAGGGGAATTCCGTTGACACGCGTCCGCGAACTGGCCCGGGACGGGGACGGAGAAATCGGCCGCGTCGAGGAGACTCCCATCCACGAGGTCGCAATCGATCAGGTTGATCGGCGGGCTACCGATGAACCCTGCGGCGAACTGATTCGTGGGATGGCTGTACAGGTTGCGCGGGCCGTCGTACTGCTGCAGCACGCCCTTGTCCAGTAGGGCGACTCGATCCGCCATCGTCATCGCCTCGACTTGGTCGTGGGTGACGTAAATCGTCGTGACGCCGAGGACCTTTTGGAGTTTCTTCAGTTCGGCCCGCATGTGAACGCGGAGTTTCGCGTCGAGGTTGCTCAGGGGCTCGTCCATGAGGAAGACATCGGGCTCCCGGACGATGGCTCGGCCAAGGGCGACCCGCTGTCGTTGCCCCCCGCTGAGCTGGCTCGGCTTGCGTCCCAATAGACCCTCGATCTGGAGCAGCCTCGCGACGCGGTTCACCCGCTCGTTGATCTCCTGTTCCGAGGCCCTTGCGTTCTCGAGTGGGAACGCGATGTTCTTGTACGCGGTCATGTGCGGGTACAAGGCGTAGCTCTGGAACACCATGGCCACATTCCGTTCCTTCGGATCGAGGTCGTTCACCAGGCGCTCCCCGATGTAAATCGACCCCGCGTCCGGGGATTCCAGCCCGGCGACGCAGCGCAGCGTGGTCGTCTTCCCGCACCCGCTGGGTCCCAAGAGCACGACGAATTCCTTGTCCTTCATGTCGAGGTTCAGGTTCTGTATGGCGGGAGCGTCGTCGTACGCTTTCGAGAGCCCCCGCAACTCCACCCGCGCCAAGGCGAGGTTGGACGGGGGAAGAACGGATAAATAATCTTCGCTTTCCTACTCCCCGGTCCCCAGGGGGAGGAATCCGGTGGAGGAAGTCTCTGTCGTCGAGAAACGGTTGTCGGACTACCGCGCAATCATTGGTGGCCCAGCGTTCGCGGAAATCCTGGCCCTCGCGAGTCGGCTGAAAGGAAAGCGGGTCGCACACGTGAACGCGACGCCGTACGGCGGCGGTGTCGCGGAACTGCTCCATAGCCTCGTCCCCCTGCAACGGGACGTCGGGCTCGACGCGCACTGGTTCGTCCTATCTGGGTCGAACGCGTTCTTCACGGCGACGAAGACGATGCACAATGCGCTCCAGGGGTCCAACGTGGTGCTCTCGGCGGACATGCAGGCGACGTACCGCCACTTCAACGAGCTCAATGCATCGAGTTTCGAGGACGAGTACGACTACGTCGTGATTCACGATCCGCAGCCCGCGCCACTGGTTAGCCTCTGCAAGCGGAGAGGCGCCTGGATCTGGCGTTGCCATCTTGACCTGACGTCCCCGAACCCATCGGTCCTTCGAATCCTCGCGCCGCACCTCGAGGCGTACGACGCCGCCGTCTTCAGCGCGCGGGAATATGCGCCGCCCAGCCTCCGTTTCCCGCACATCTACGTGAATCCACCCGCGATCGATCCGACGAGCCCGAAGAACCGACACGTTTACCGCGAAGAGCGGGAGAC
>VBME01000167.1 GCA_005878995.1 Methanobacteriota archaeon
GCCCGCGGCAAGCTCATCGTGGAGGACGACCTGTTCGACCATCTGAAAGCCCATCCGAAGTTCCGCGCGGCCCTCGACACGTGGTGGACGTACCCGGATGCCAAGGAGGGCCGGCCGTTCCACCGGCCGTTCCAGGAGCTTCCGAATCTGGTGATGACGCCGCATGTCGCCGCCTCGGTCCCGGGACAGCGGGCGCGCGCGATGGAGGCCGCGCTGGAGAACGTCGTGCGCTTCCTCCGCGGGGAGAAACCGCGGAACGTCATCGATCCGACCGAGTACGGGGTCGTGGGATCGAGGGACAGACGCCGCTGACGCCCTCGCGGGCGGCGGCTGGGAATCGCCGGCGCGAACTTCGAGCACAATGTTTAAAAGCGGTCATCGATACTCGCGCCACCTTCGATATCCCTCGGATATTGGGAGGCGGTTCGCATGGCGAAAGCGAAGGAGTACAATCCTTTTGACGTCGCCCGGGAGCAGATCGACCGGGCCGGGAAGCGCTTGAATCTGGACGGCGGAATGCTCGAGGTCCTGAAGAACCCCCGCCGCGAACTCACGGTGCACTTTCCCGTGAAGATGGACGACGGACACATCCGGGTGTTCACGGGCTACCGCGTGCAGTACAACGACGCGATCGGGCCGTTCAAGGGCGGAATCCGGTACCACTGGAACGTCTCCCTCGACGAAGTCCGCGCCCTCTCCTGTTGGATGACGTGGAAATGCGCGGTCATGGGCATCCCGTACGGCGGCGCGAAAGGGGGCGTCATCTGCAATCCGAAGGAGATGTCGAAGGACGAGCTCGAGCGCATGACCCGCCGGTATGCGTCCGAGATCTCGATCATCATCGGCCCCGAGAAGGACATCCCCGCGCCCGACGTGTACACGGACAGCCAGACGATGGCGTGGATCATGGACACGATCTCGATGAACAAAGGGTTCGCACAGCCGGGCGTCGTCACGGGCAAGCCGCTCGTGATCGGCGGATCCCTCGGCCGGGACGAGGCGACGTCCCGCGGCCTCATGTACGCGACCCGCGAAGCCGCGTCGAAGGTGAAGCTGAGCCTGAAAGGCGCGACCGTCGCGGTCCAAGGCTTTGGGAACGTCGGCATGCATTACGCCCGGCTCATGCACGACGAGCAGGGTGCGCGGATCGTCGCGGTCTCTGATTCGAAAGGCGGCATTTTCAACGACAAGGGGTTCGACCCGAAAGAGGTCCTCGCGTTCAAGGAACGGACCGGCAGCGTCGTCGGTTTCCCCGGCACGAAGGAAGTCACGAACGAGGCGCTCCTCGAACTCGACGTGACGATCCTCGCGCCGTGCGCCCTCGAAGGTGTCCTGACGTCCGAGAACGCGCCCCGCGTGAAAGCGAAGATCATCGCGGAGGGCGCGAACGGGCCGACCACGCCGGACGCGGACGACCTCTTCCACAAGCGAGGGATCCTCCTGATTCCGGACATCCTCGCGAACGGCGGCGGCGTGACCGTATCGTACTTCGAATGGGTCCAGAACCTCTCCGAGTTTTTCTGGACGAAGTCCGACGTGGACCAGAAGCTCGAGGGAATCATGGTGAGCGCGTTCGGTCGCGTCTGGGACATGCGGGAGTCGAAGAAGGTCGACATGCGCCAGGCGGCGTACATGGTCGCGATCAACCGCGTCGTCGAAGCGTACAAGTGGCGCGGGATCTTTCCGTAGTCGGAGGGAGCGGGGCCGGCGACCCCTCGACCCTTACGGCGCGCCTCGGCCCGATTCCGCGGCGGAGCGACGCATCGCCTCGTCCCACGATAGTGGCACGTCGGAGCCCATCACGTCCCAGCGGACAAACGCGGTCGCGTCCATGTGGGGTCCGAGCGCGCCCATCGTCGTGCGGTGCGGCTCGTGCCCGACGAATGCCGTCAGGGCGGTGTCATCTTCCCAGACGGAAAGGGTCCAGAAGCGATGGCGAAACAATTTCGCTCGGAGCGAGTACCCGATGAGTCCCGGCGTCCCCGCGAGTTGCCGGCGGATCGCGCGCACGTGGCGCGAGAACATCCACATCTTGCGGTAGCCCTTGAGCGGAAGGTACGAGAGGAGCGCGAGGTACTGCCTCTGATGGTTCGCCGCGTGAACCGATTGCCATGGCAAGTCGACCATCGCGTCGCGCATCGGGGGACACGGTTAAATAGCGTCCGTCGCGTCGCCCGCCCGCCGTGGCCTTGAACATCGTCGTTTGCCTGAAGCAGATCCCGAACCCGGATCTCCAGTTCCAAATCGCCCCGGACGGGAAAGACATCCGTCGGGACGCGCTGAACTACAAGATCAACGGCGCCGACGAGTACGCGCTCGAGGAGGCGGTTCGGCTCAAGGAAAAGCACGGCGGCCGCGTCGTCGCGCTCAGCCTGGGGCCGAAGCGGGTCGATCAGGTGCTGCGGGAGGCGCTCGCGAAAGGCGCCGACGAGGCGGTCCGAATCGCGGCCGAAGATTCCGGGACCTACGATGTCGGGACCGTCGCGCGGCTCCTCGCCGCGACCGTGCGCACGCTGCCTCACGACCTCGTCCTGACCGGCGTCCAGTCGGACGACCAGGTCAGCTCGGCGACGGGGGGGCTGATCGCCGGGCTCGCCGGCTTGCCCCATGCCAGCGTCGTCACGCGCGTCGAGGTCAAGGACCGCATCCTCGAGGTCGCGACCGAGCTCGAGGGCGGTTTGCAGCGCGTCTACACCGTCCCGCTCCCCGCCCTCTTGACGATTCAGTTCGGGGCGAACACGCCGCGGTATGCGCCTCTGCCGGCGATCATGAAGGCCGCGCGACAGCCGATCCGGGAGATCGCGCCCGCCTCGATTCCGTTGCCCTACACGTTCGGCGTCCGCGGACTCTCCCCACCGGTCGCGAAGGGCCATGCGGAGATCGTGACCGGCTCGGTGGAAGATCAAGCGAAGAAGTTCGCGCAGCTCCTCCGTGAGAAGGGGTTCGTCCGACGGTGAGCCGGTGTCGGGCGACATCCTGATCGTCGCGGAACATCTCGAGGGACGGCTCGCGCCGTCCTCCTTCGAGATCGTCTCGCTGGGTCGCGCCCTCGCCGCGGCGTCGGGTGGCATCGTCCGGGTCGCGTTGCTCGGCCAAGGGGTGCGCGCCCTCGCTGACAGCCTCGCGAAACTTGGCGTCGAGGTCCTTCTCATCGAGGACGTGGCGCTCGCGGAGTACACGGGCGACGGGTACGCCCTTGCCGTGCGGGGTCTGCTCGAATCCGCGAAGCCGCGGCTTCTGCTCGTGGCCCACACGGCTCAGGGGTACGATCTCGGCCCCGCACTCGCCGGGGCGCTCGACCTTCCCCTCGTAACGAATGCGGTCGGCTTGCGCCTCGACGGTGGTCGCCTGATCGCGACGCGCAGGCTGTTGAACGAGAAGGTGCAGGCGGAGATCGAGATCGCATCGGATCGGATGATTGTCGTGACGGTGCGACCCGGCTCCATGAAGGCGGCGAGTCCCGCACCGGGCGGGAGTGTCGTGCCGACGAAAGTTTCGATCGACGCGTCGAAGGTTCGGATGCGGTTTGCGAGAATCGAGCGACCGACGGTCCAGGACATCGATCTCGCCGCCGCTGACGTGATCGTGTCCGCCGGTCGCGGGATCCAGAAGAAGGAGAACTTGCCGCTCATCGAGGAGTTCGCGAAGGCCGTGGGCGGCGTCGTCGGTGCATCCCGTCCGCTCACGGACTTGGACTGGCTCCCGAAGACACGGCAGGTCGGTCAGAGCGGCAAGACGGTCCACCCCAAACTCTACGTGGCCTGCGGAATCAGCGGCGCGATGCAGCATGTCGCCGGCATGAAGGACGCCGGCTTGATCGTCGCGATCAACACGGATCCGAGCGCGCCGATCTTCGAGATCGCCCACATCGGGTTCGTGGCGGATGTCCTGAAACTGCTCCCCGCCACGTTGAAGGAACTGAAAGGCTGACCGGCACGCCTCCGTAGCCTTCATCTAAGGCCACCCCCCATCCGGACGCGTGGCCCAGCCGCCACCGCCGCAGCCGGCTTGGTATCCCCAGGCCCCTCCTTCGCAGAGCCCTTGGCAGAATCCGGCCGTCCTCGCGGTCCTCGCCGTCGTCATTATCGTCGTCGTGTTCTTCGTGGCGATCGGCTCCGTTTTCATGGGAGGCCCGGGATCCGTCTTCTCGGTCGCGCCCTTCATTTGCATCCCGTTCCTCTTCGTCATCGTCTTCATCATCATCGCGGTTGCGTCCGGTGCCGGTCGGCGGACGATCCCACCGCCGCCGCCGATCCAGCAGCCGATGGTCCCCGCAGGCCAGGTGGGCCCGGTCGCCCTGAACTGCCCGAACTGTGGTGGCCCGCCGACGAACGTGGATCGGTTCGGCATCGCGACCTGCTCGTACTGCGGCACCCGGTTCCTCGTCCGGTGAGGCATGTCCGTCTGAGGTGACCGATGTCCCGATCGATTACGGTGGAACTCCCGCGGCTGTCGTATTACACGGGCGAGGTGATTGAGGGGACGGTCGTCATCGAGACGACGTCCGAAGCGAAGAGCCGCGGACTGTACGTCGACTTCACGGGTACCGAGGAGACGCAGATCACGCGGCAATCCGGGAAGACGTCCCACACGTACCGGTCCACGGCCACCCTCGTCCAGTGGCGGCTCCCGCTGCGAGGCGAAGAGCCCGTCCCGCCCGGCACGTACCGGTACCCGTTCCGGTTCCAGATCCCGGAGCAAGGTCTTCCCTCGTACGCGGGGCGCCACGCGAGCGTGAAGTACATCCTGACGGCTCGACTCGACGTGCCCCTGTGGCTCGACACGGTGTGGAAGACGGAGATCTTCGTGTTCTATGCGCGACCGAGCGTCCGCACGTACGCCCAGCCGGTCCGGTTCCGGTCCGGGGGCGAGGGTCCGGAGGTCTACGTGGAACTCGACGGGGACCGTTTCTTCGCGCGCGAGCTGATCGGGTGC
>VBME01000168.1 GCA_005878995.1 Methanobacteriota archaeon
TGTTCCGTCGTGAGCTGGATCTCGCCACGTTGGATGATCTGTTTCGCGACGGCGAGCGCGTCGGTGGTCCCGAAGAACTCCGTCATTTTCTCCTCGGACGCCTTTGATCCTTTGTGGGCATCCTTGAAGATCTCGTCGATCGCGAGCTCGCGCAACAGGTCCACGTCCTTGCCGTCCCGAATCTTCTGGACGGCCTCAGGCTTCACGAGGACCTCGAACTTCTCGCCCGCCGTCTCGATGCGGGCAATCACATATTCCTTGAAGATATCGTCCCGACGGTCCGATCGTAGCTCTTTAGGCATGACCTCGCCTAAGATGCCGCGGGGAGTCGAGTGAGATATTGCCCGACTTCCGCCTCGGACAGTCGGCGGAACTTCTCCCCCTCGACGATCAGGCCGACCTCGATGGCGCGGGCGTCGAGCTTCTCGCCCTCCGCGGCCTTCTGCAGCCCTTGGAGTCCGAGGAGCATCGCGTCGTCCTTCGACATGGCCTCCTTGTACTTCTCTTCGAGGAGCTCCATGACGGCCTGGCGCCCCTGGCCGATGCTGCCGGCCTTGTACGAGACGAGGGCCCCGCTCGGGTCCGTCTCGAACAGGTGGGTCCCGAGATCGTCCACGCCGGCCACGAGGAGCGCGGTCCCGAACGGCCGGACGCCACCGTACTGCGTGTAGTTCTGCTTGTAGTCGCAGATCCGCTTGACGAGCAAGTCCACGCCGATCTTCTCGCTGTACGTGACCTTGTTGATTTGGGCGACGAGCCGAGCGTAGTCCACGAGGACCCGCGCGTCGGCCACGAGGCCGGACGTCGCTGCGCCCACGTGCTCGTCAATCTGGAAGATCTTCTCAATCGACGAGGTCTCGACGAGCCGCGAGCCGATCTTCTTGTCGGCCATGAGGACGATCCCGTCCTTGAACTTCAGGCCGACCGTCGTGTTGCCGCGGGTGACCGCGACGCGAGCGTACTCAACCTGGAAAAGTCGGCCGTCGGGGCTGAAGACCGTAATCGCACGGTCGTACGCCATCTGGCCCGGTTGCATATGATAAACCTCGGGTCGCTAATAAAGCGGTCACTTATAAGGGTTCTTTCCGCGTTCTCGTCGCCCGCGGTCCACGCGGCTCAGGTACTTCCGCGTCGCGGCGCGAATCGTCCCCGACGTGCCGACCGTCGTCACGCGGACCCGTTCTCCGCCCATGGTTCCGATGGCAGTCAGCGCATGAATCGCGGCGTCTTTCTCAAGATGGTTCGTCCGGACGAGGCCGGATGTCCCCGCGAAGTCCACGAGCCAAAGCCGCGGTGTCGTCGTCCGAAGGGCCTCGAGCACCTCGTCCCGTCGGAACGGTCGCGCGCCTTCGAGGCGGAACGCGATGTAGCGATACCGGGGCCGGCGCGTGCTCACGCTCGGCCGATGGAGGAGAAAAGGAAAAAGGTTCGGGTAAAAAGAGGAGGAGGTCAGCGTACTTCGTCCACTTCGGCGGACGTCTTGACGGGGCCCGTGTAGATCTCCTTACCGAGCAGCGACTTCGACTTCACGCCCGTGATCACGAGGAGCACCCGGGCCGTGTGGTCCAAGTCGTCCTCGACGGAGCAGCCCCAGATGATCCGCGCCTGCGGGTTGATCTTCTGGCCCACGATCTCCGCGGCCTTCTCGGCCTCGGACACCGTCAGGTCGGGTCCGCCGACGACGCGCACGAGCGCGCCGCGGGCGTGGGTCAGGTCGACCTCGCCGAGCAGCGGGGACTCGAGCGCCTCGTTGATCGCGTAATCGATCCGGTCCCGCTCTTCCTCGCTCTCGCCGATCCCGATCATCGCGACGCCACCGCCCTTCATGATCGTCATGAGGTCGGCGTAGTCGAGGTTCACGAGGCCCGGCTTCGTGATGATTTCCGTCATGCCCTTGATCGACTGCATGAGGATCTCGTCCGCGACCTTGAACGCCGCGTTGATTGGAAGACGGGGCACGAGCTCGAGGAGCTTGTCGTTGTAGATGACGATCGTTGTGTCGCTGAACTTGCGCAGCCTGTCCAGGCCGGCCTCCGCGTTCTCCATGCGGATTCGGCCCTCGGACTTGAACGGCATCGTGACCACGCCCATCGTGAGGGCGCCTTCCTCTTTCGCGACCCGCGCGACGTACTGCGCGGAGCCAGTCCCGGTCCCGCCACCCATGCCCGCTGTGATGAACACGACATGGGCGCCGCGGAGAAACTCTCGGATCTCCTCTTCGTTCTCGTGAGCCGCCTGCTCCCCGACCTCGGGGAGGGCGCCGGCGCCGAGGCCCTTCGTGAGGCGCTTCCCGATGAGGATCTTCTTCGGCGCGTGGACGGACAGCAGGTGCTTCGCATCCGTGTTCACCGCGGCGAGCTGCGCGCCCGTGATCCCGGCTTCACTGCATCGGTTGATCGTGTTCGATCCGCCGCCGCCGCAGCCGACGATCTTAATCGAGACGTTGATCGATTCGACGATCTTCTCGATCTCTTCATCGTCGCCGGTCTTCTTGTCGACGGCCTTGGGCTTCGCGGCTTCGCGCTCTTCCTTTGCTTCGGCTTCCTGGTGTCGGGCCAGAGCCTCGTTGAGAAGTGATTTCATTGTGCCATCCCATCCCGATGGAGACTGACGGCCGGCCGAATCCATCTGGCCCTATTTAAAAGTAGTCATACATATGTCAGACAAACTCCGCATTGACATCCGCCGTCGGGCTGCCGCGAGAAAACAGCGTCCGTAGGCGAATTCGGTTTACGCCGCGGTGTTCAGGACGATCCCGGCGTTCGTGATGTCGAACGCGTAGACGAATTCGTCGTGGGAGGAGCCCTTGTACTTCTCGACGGAGATGAACCGCTTGATCCCCGTTTCATCGCGGAGCTTGTGCAGGCGGATTTCCCCGCGGGCGAGGAAGGCCTCGGGCGGGACCTCGCCTTCCTCCGGGAGCTCGAGCGTGAGCAGGGAGGTCACCTTCGACTCCGCGAGGTACCGCATGAACGACTGCGTCGTGACGGCCTCCTCGAACTCGCGCATGCAGAAGTACTTCAGCGCGGTAATCGAATCGATCACGACCCGCTCGTAGTTCCTCTTGAGCAACAGGGTCTTCAGCAGCTGTTGCAACGAGTGGACCGTGACCTCTTTGCTCTCGAAGTCCGGGGTCTTGCGGATCCGGTCTCCCAAGGCTCGGACTTTGATCGGCTCCTCCTCGGTCGAGATTTCCAAGATTGGGGTGGGCTCGAAGCGTCGGATGTCGGAGTTCGCATCGAGGACGTCGAGGTCGTCCAGGTTCCAGCGGAACGCACGCATGTTGATCTTCAGCTCGTTCGGCGGCTCCTCGAGTGCGACGAACAGGCAGCGTTCCCCGCCCTCCAAGCCCTCGCGGAGGAACTGCATGGCGAGGATCGTCTTGCCCGCGCCGGGCGGCCCGGACACGATGTACGGCCGGCCGGGGACGAATCCCCCGTGGAGCATCTTGTCGAGTCCGGCGATCCCCGTACGGATCTTCGCCGCCGCCGTCATCGGGCCACCAGCGGCGGTCGGGGGGGAGTCGCGGTGGGCGGCGCGGGCGGCGCCTGGCGCAGTCGTTCTTTCAGGTCCGAGTCGCAGGCGAGCACGATCTTCATCGCCTTCCGATAGTTCCGGCGCTGGAACGCGAGCATGGCGCGGGACAGGGACACCTCGATGTCGCGGATTGGGACTTGGCGGCGGTGGGCATCCTCGATGCCTTTCATGACCGACTCGATCACGTTCGAGACTTCGTCGATGAGGCGCGTCTCGAGGAGCGATTCGCCCGGGGTCGGGCCTGCCGAGGCGACCCGCGTCTGGGCCGGGCCGTCGAGATAGACGACGATCCCTTTGTCGGTAATCGACACGGGTCGCATCTTGTCGTCGAACGCCGAGCCGCGGAACTTCTCAATCGAGATCGCCCGGCGGACCACGCTTCCGTCGACCCACTTGTGCAGGCGAATCTCGCCGCGGGAGAGGAAGAACTCCGTTTCGAGAATCTTCCGGTCGAGGCGTTCGGAGACGATCAGGGTCGTCGACTCGAGTTCAGCGAGGAACCGGAGGAAGGACTGGGTCAGGACCCGGTGGTCTTGGCCCTGCATCGAGAACATCTTGAGGGCCGTCATCGAGTCGATCACGATCCGCTTGTAGCGCTCCTTCGTCCGCTCGAGATGGTGGGCGAACTCCTGCTTGATCATCTTCTGGACGCTGTGCACGTTGACTTCGAGCGCGCGGATCTGGGAAGACTGTCGGATCTCCGTGACGTCCTCCATGTCCCGGACATCGAGGGCCGTGCCGACGTCGATCACGGACCGCTGCCTCTTGTGGGCCCGGACGTCCGGGGTCGCGTCGAGGATCTTGAGGCGGTCGAGGTTCCACCCGAACGTGGCCATGTTCGACTTGACCTCGATCGGGGGTTCGTCAAGGGTGACGAGCAGGCACGCTTCGTGCTGGCCGAGCCCCTCGAGCAGGAAGTGCGCTGAGAGGATCGTCTTGCCGCTCCCGGTGGGCCCGGAGATGACGTACGGTCGGGCGGGCAGAAGGCCGCCGTTCAACATCGTGTCGAGGCCCGCGACGCCCGTCTTGACGCGATCCATCGAAAGCCTGCCGGACCACCCGAGCCAATGGCGATAAACGTTGCGACGTGAGAATCAGGCCGCAGTACTTTGTATGGGAAAAGAGAAATCCGGTTAACCTTGAACAAGGTTAATCCCCAGCAACCTCGCGAGCCGCCCCGAAGACCGCCTCGCGTATGCCCGCGTTCGATAGCGGGGGATGGACGTCCCGAGCCGGAGGGGTGTCCTCGCGGCCCTTTTGAACCATCGATCTCCGGGTGTCTCACCGGGGACCTGGAGTCCCGAGCTATGAGCCCGACGGGATATCCTGGCTACCCCACCCCGCTACCCGAAAGCATCGAGCCGCAGGCCCGCGACGGCGGTCGAGCGTCCGGATTGGACCGAGTCGGATAAACCTATCGCGGGGAGCGACTCAGAAAAATTTGCGGATGCGTGAAATGTCCTCGAAACTGCCTTTGAGTTTTACCTTGCCTGTGGCGTAAGCCTTGAAGGGGCCGATTTCGCGTCGAATCAGTCCGCGAAGCGTCTCCGCATCTGTGGTAAGCGTTATGTCGGCGTGATCGACGCCTCCATCGATTAGGTCTGCGATTTTTTGATCTTTTACTGTGAAATGGTACTTCGCCCCATCCTTGAGCTCAATCAGAATCGTTTTCGGCACATCACCAAGATCCGCCTGAAGCGTCGGATCGGATGCGACCTTCGCATTGAACTTGCGAATTACCTCTTCAAGCATCTCCCTCATGACTTCCC